>CACJRJ010000004.1 GCA_902595725.1 uncultured Pelagibacteraceae bacterium | reverse complement strand
TTATGAATTAGATGTTTAATAAATGTAGTTTTGCCTACACCAATTTCTCCGTAAAAAAAAATGATATCTCCCTTCTTAATTAAATTTGAAAATTTTTTAGAAACAGATTCTATATTTTTTTCTAAACTAATATCAATCTTGCTACTTTTAGTAGCGATAGGCATCTGGTTTATAAGGTCCATCAGGTGTTACACTGATATAGTCTGCCTGGTCTTTAGACATTTTTGTAAGTTTGGCACCTACTTTTTCTAAGTGTAATCTTGCAACTTTTTCATCCAAATGTTTTGGTAAAACGTAAACTTTCTTTTCGTACTTATCTGAATTATTCCATAGTTCTATCTGGGCAGTTACCTGGTTAGTAAATGAAGCGCTCATTACAAAACTTGGATGTCCGGTAGCACATCCTAAGTTAACAAGTCTTCCTTCGGCAAGTAATATTATTCTTTTCTTGCTTGGCAAAGTTATTTCATGAACTTGTGGTTTAATTTCGTCCCATTTATAATTTTTTAATGCTTCAACTTGAATTTCATTATCGAAGTGCCCAATATTACAAAGTATTGCTCTATCTTTCATTTCTCTCATATGATCAGCAGTCACAATATCTTTGTTGCCAGTAGCCGTAACAACTATATCTGCCTCTTTAATCATTTCGTCCATTAGCACAACTTCATAACCTTCCATTGCAGCTTGTAGAGCACATATTGGATCAGTTTCAGTTACCATTACTCTTGCTCCACTTTGTCTTAATGAAGCAGCACTTCCTTTTCCAACATCGCCAAATCCTGCAACAATAGCAACTTTGCCTGACATCATAACATCTGTAGCTCTTTTTATTCCATCTACTAAACTTTCTCTGCAACCATATAGATTATCAAATTTAGATTTTGTAACCGAGTCGTTTACATTAATCGCCGGAACTAACAATGTTCCCTGGGCTTCCATCTTTTTAAGTGCTAATACTCCAGTAGTTGTTTCTTCAGATAATCCTTTAATACCTTTTAATAAATCTTTGTAATCTTTATGCATAAGTGCAGTCAAATCACCACCGTCATCAAGGATCATATTTGGTTTCCAATCTTTTTTTCCTTCAATTGTTTGTTTTACACACCACCAATATTCCTCTTCAGTTTCCCCTTTCCACGCAAACACGGGTATACCTACTTTAGCAATAGCTGCCGCAGCGTGATCCTGAGTTGAAAATATATTGCATGATGACCATCTCACTTCTGCTCCTAAATCTACTAGAGTTTCAATAAGAACTGCTGTTTGAATTGTCATATGAAGACATCCTAAAATTCTTGCACCCTTAAGAGGACTTTTTCCTTTATACTCTTTTCTTAGTGCCATTAATCCAGGCATTTCAGTCTCTGCTAAGGAGATTTCTTTTCTTCCAAATTCTGCTTGGGATATATCTTTAACCTTATAATCACTCATGAAGAACGCCTTTTAACAACTTTATAAAATTTTATCAACTAATAATGATTAAACTTTTGGAAAAATTATTTCGATTATTGCGCCTTTTTGACCCACATTATTCGAAGCAGAAATTTTGCCATTATGTAACTCAACTAGATTTTTAACAATATTTAATCCTAATCCTGAGTGTTCGCCAAACTTATTTGGTCGATTGCTATAAAATCTTTTAAAAATTTTGCTTGTATCGTTTTCTTTGAAGCCTTCTCCTTCGTCAATAACACTTAAAATGACATTATTTTCTTTTATATCTTTTGAAAGAACAACTTTGATCGTTTGATTTTCTCTACTAAAAGAAATTGAATTATCTAGTAAATTTGCAATTATTTGTTCGATCCTATTTTCTATTCCAAGAATATTATAATTAATTGATCCATTTGAATTTAATTGAATTTTAATTTTATTTTTTGAATTATGAATACTATTAAAATCATCAACAACGGATGTTGCTATTAATTTTAAATCAATTTTTTTCATTTGTTCATTTGTTATTGCAACTTCATCTTTAAGCATTTGAGAATAATCAGTGATCAGCCTTTCAATTCTTTCTACATCGTGCAAAAGTATATCAACTAATTTTTTTCTTTGGTCTTCATCTGCAGTTTCAGAAATTATCTCAGATGCACTTTTTAAAGAAGCTAAAGGATTTCTAATTTCATGAACTAGATCGGTTGAAAAATTCTCTGCAGCATTAATCCTATTATTTAACTCATTTGTCATTTCATCTAAAGAATTAGAAAGAATTCCTATTTCATCATTTCTATTTTTTACAGTTTGAATATTTGTTTTTTGTTTATTTTTTTCTTTAATTGATTTTGTAAAATTAACTAAAGTTTTAATTGGCTTTAAAAAATATTTATTTAGAACTAGTGAAAAAATTAAAATCACAATTGCAACTACTAAAGCAGTTCTAAAAACAAATATCTTCCTCTCATTAATTGCATTCCTAATATCGTTTGCTTTTTCACTAATGGCTAAGTAACCAAGATTATTTTCACCATCACTAATATTTTTAATTGTAAACAGTAAAAATTGATCATAATTTTCTTGAGTAAAAGTATATGGTATACCAAAATTAGAGGACTGAGAATAATCTACTATTATTTCAGAAAACGATTTTAGTTTACTTGTGTTTTTTTGAATAATTTTTTTTTGTTCTGATATTTTTTCTTTATCTTGCATGTTCATCTCAACAATATCTAATCTTTGACTAAATGATCTTGGATCTAAATCTAAAGTATCAGTATCACCTATCAATTCAAATTTATTATTAAATATCATAACTCGATCTAAATTTTGAAAAAGGAATCTTATAGAAAATAAAAATTTTCTTATGTCATCCTCATTAAATTGAATTTTTAATCTTGTTATATGGTCAATAGTATTATTAATAATATTAATATGGTTTGATGTTTTTTTATTAATTAAATTTGGCTGAATTCCTTTTAAATAAATTGCTGTTAAAGTTCCAAAAATTATAAAAACAATAAGATTAATAAATAAGAACTTTTTAAGTATGGAAATATTTTTTATAAAACTACTTAACATTAACTTACATTCCAACGATAGCCACTTCCATATCTTGTCTCTATTGCAGAAAAATTATTATCAACTTTTTTAAATTTTTTTCTAATTCTTTTTACATGGCTATCTATTGTTCTGTCTTCAATATCAGTATCTTCTCTGTAGGCGATATCCATCAATTGTGATCTTTCCTTTATAATACCTGGTCTTTTTGCAAGTTCTTGAACAATTAAAAATTCAGTTGTTGTAAGTTTGTCTGGCAACTGTTTTCCATCCCACTCACATTCAAGTTGGGAAGGGTCTAGACGTAGTTTTCCATGATTAATTACATTTTTTGTTTCTTCAATATTGCTTGCATTCTTTTTTCTTAATTGTACTCTTATTCTTTCAATTAGTACTTTTATTGAAAATCCACCAGACTTTTTTATAAAATCATCTGCTCCTAATTTTAATCCTAACAATTCATCTATTTCATCATCCTTTGATGTTAAAAAGATTACGGGTAACGAAGTTTTTTTTCTTAATTTTTTTAGCAATTCTTCACCATCCATTTTGGGCATTTTAATATCAATAACAGCTAAATCAGGAGGAGTTCTTGCAAGACCTATTAGAGCACTTTCGCCATCTAAATAAGTTTGAATTTTAAAACCTTCTTTTTCTAAAGCTATACTTAAACTAGTCAGTATATTTCTATCATCGTCAATTAATGCAATCGTTTCTTTCATAATTTAGTTAAAAATACTAAATTGTTCTAATTTGGGCAATACTTCAAGATTAATGAAGATCTCCCCAATTATTACCAACATTAACGTCTACTAGCAATGGTATTGAAAAAGAGTGTAAATCACTATTTTTCACACTGGACATTTCATCCTGAATAATTTTTGAATATTTATTAATGTCTTCTTTATGAACTTCAAATATCAATTCATCATGAATTTGTAATAATACTTTACATTTTGATTCTTTAACTTCATCTAATTTTTTACTCATCCTAATCATTGCCATTCTCATTATTTCAGAAGCTGAACCTTGTATTGGAGCATTAATTGCTGCTCTTTCCTGAAAGTTTCTTACATTAAAATTTTTATCATTAATTCCAGTTATATGGGTTCTTCTTCCAAAAATATTACTTACATAACCACTTTTTCTACAAAATTTAATAGTGGAATCCATGTAGTCTTTTATTTCCGGAAATTTTAAAAAATAAGAATTCAAAAATTCTTCAGCCTCAATAATAGAAACACCAATTTGTTTTGCTAATCCGTACTGTGAAATACCGTAAATTATTCCAAAGTTTATAGCTTTCGCTTTTCTTCTCATATCTGAACTAACTTTTTTAATATTAATATTAAAAACCTGGCTTGCAGTAAGTGAATGAATATCTTCTTTATTTTTAAATGCTTTTTTTAATTCTTTTACATCTGCTAAATCTGCTAGAATTCGCATTTCAATTTGATTATAATCTGCTGAAATTAACTTGCTATTTTCTTCGGCAACAAAAGCTTTCCTAATTTCTTTTCCATCTTCAGATTTTATTGGAATATTCTGTAAGTTCGGATCACTTGATGCCAGTCTTCCTGTCGAAGTTGCTGCAAGTAAGAATGAGGTATGAACTCTTTTTGTTTTAGGATTTATATGTTCTTGTAAAGAATCTGAATAGGTATTTTTTAGTTTTGTTACTTGTCTCCAATCTAAAACTAGTTTTGGAAGTTTGTGTCCTTTAAAAGCAAGATTTTCTAATACCTGTGCGCTAGTAGCATAACTACCTTTTTTTGTTTTTTTTAATGATGAAATTTTCATTTCATTATACATTACTTCGCCAAGCTGTTTTGTAGAGCCAATTTTAAATTCTTTTTTTGCAACTTTATAAATTTCTTTTTCTAAATTATTGATTTTTTTTTCAAATTTATTTGAAAGAAGTTGAAGAAATTTTTGATCTACTTTAACACCATTAATTTCCATTAATGCTAATATTTTTATTAACGGTTTTTCAAAGATCTCGTAAATATTAAGTAATTTTTCTAATCTTATGTTTTTAGAAAAAACTTTATATAATCTAAAAGTTATATCAGCATCTTCTGCAGCATAATCTTTGGCTATATCAATTTTTACTTCACTAAAATTAATCTGTTTTTTTCCAGTACCTACAATATCTTTAAATGCTATTGTTTTATGTTCTAGATGAATTTCTGATAACACATCCATGTTGTGCCTATTTTTTCCTGCATCTAAAACATAAGATATAAGCATTGTATCTTCCATAGAATTCATATTTATTCCTCTATAGAAAAAAATTATGTAATCGAATTTGATATTTTGACCAATTTTTTTTATACTTTCGTCTTCTAAGACTGGCTTAATTTTATTAATAACTTCTTTTTCTTCAAGATTATTATCTTCAGCGTGTCCTATGGGGATGTAGCATGCTTTGCCAATTTTTGTAGAAAAAGAAATACCTACTAATTTCGCTTGATGAGGATCTAAAGATGTTGTTTCAGTATCAACAGCAATCTCACCATTTTCCTCAGCCTCATTTAGCCATTTATTTATATCTTCTAATTTTTCTATTAACTCATAGTTCTTTTTAGAAATTTTCTGTTTTTTTTCTCCTTTATCAGAAACTTTTATATTGCTTGAAAATTCTATTTCTCCATAAGTTGAAATAACAGAGCTCATTAGTCTATTAAATTCCATTTCTCTAAGAAAACTATATAATTTATGTTTATCTATTTCCTTTAGTTCGAATTCTGAAATTTGATTTTTTACTGGAACGTCTTTTTTAAGAGTAACTAATTTTTTACTAATAATTGCTTTATCTTTATTTTGAATTAATGTTTCTCTTCTTTTATTTTGTTTTATCTTATCTGCGTTTTTTAATAAATTTTCTAAATTCCCATATTGTTTAATTAATTCTGCGGCAGTTTTTACTCCTATTCCAGGAACTCCAGGAACATTATCACTACTGTCTCCTGCTAAAGCTTGTACATCAATTACTTTGTCTGGGCTAACACCAAATTTATTATTTATATCTTCATTCGATATAAATTTATTTTTCATTGGATCATAAATTCTAATATTTTTCTTATAAAGCTGCATTAGATCTTTATCTGATGAAACAATGGTTACTTTTGCTCCTTCATTTAAAATTTGCTCTGAGTAAGTTGCAATAAGATCGTCAGCTTCATAATTTATTAATTCAATTGACGGTAGGTTAAATGCCTTCACTGATTGTCTAATAAATTCAAACTGAGGTATTAAATCATCCGGTGCGTCTGATCTATTTGCTTTATATTCAGAATAGATTTCATTCCTAAAATTTTTTCTAGCTGAGTCAAAAATTACTGCAAAATGAGTTGGCTTATCTTTATTCTCACTCGATTTGGAATCTTCTAATAATTTAAATAGCATGCTGCAAAATCCACTCACTGCGCCAGTAGGCATGCCATCACTTTTTCTCGATAGAGGAGGGAGAGCATAGTATGCTCTAAATATATATCCTGAACCATCTATAAGATAAAAGTGATCTGTGTTTTTTATTTTATTCATAAAATAATGTTATCTTAATTTATACTAATGTTATAAATGTATAACGATCGATGAATAAAAAAAACGTTTTATATGTAAAAGATTTAAATAAAACCTATTCAAAGAATAGTTCAAAATCAGTGCAAGCTATAAAAAATTTAAACTTAGAAGTGCATGATGGAGAAATATTTGGCCTGTTAGGTCCTAATGGGGCAGGAAAAAGTACTTTTATAAATATTTTAGCTGGAACAACAATAAAGACCTCTGGAGAAGTAAATGTTTGGGGTTTTAATTTAGATATAAACCCTAGACAAGTTAGAGCCTCTATTGGAATTGTTCCACAAGAGGTAAATGTAGACCCATTTTTTACTCCATGGAATATTTTGGAACTTCAAGCAGGCATGTATGGAATTAAAAAAAAAGATAGAATTACAGAAACTATTTTAAAGCTAGTTTCATTAGACAAAAAATCTAAAAGTTATACTAGATCATTGTCTGGTGGAATGAAAAGACGTTTATTAGTTGCAAAAGCATTAGTTCATAAGCCTCCAATAATTATTTTGGATGAACCTACCGCAGGTGTTGATGTAGAATTGAGAGGTAATCTTTGGAATAATTTAAGACAACTTAACAAACAGGGTGTAACAATAATTTTAACTACTCATTATTTAAACGAAGCAGAAGAAATGTGTGATCGAATTGGGATTTTGAATAAAGGTAATTTAGTTGCATTAGATACTACAGAAAATTTATTAAAAAGAATTAAAACAAAAATAGTAAAATTTACAGTTAATAAAAAAGTCAATATTAATAATAATTCTTTAAAGTCTATAAATATTTTATCAAATGAAATAAATGAACTTGTAGTCTCTTATGAAAAGAATTCTCTAAATATTAATGAAATAATAAGGTTTATAAATGAACAAAATGTTGATTTACAAGATATTTCAACAGACGATGGTGATTTAGAAGATGTTTTTATAAGATTAACAAAAAACTAGAAAATTGAGTTTAAGAATAGTATTATAAATTTATGGAAGTAGTTAAAATTCAAAATTCAAAAATACTAAAATATATTTTAGTAATTTTTTTAGGTTCAATCCTTTTAACTATATCATCTAAAATTAAAATCCCTTTTTACCCAGTTCCAATGACAATGCAAACTTTTGTAGTACTTTTTTTAGGAATGTCTTTTGGATACAAAGTTGGTTTAGCAACTGTTAGTTTATATTTGTTGGAAGGAATTATTGGATTGCCAGTTTTTTCTAATTCACCTGAGAAAGGCGTTGGCTTAGTATATTTTACCGGTCCTACTATGGGATACTTAATTGGTTTTTTATTTGCAACTTTTTTAGCTGGATATTTTAATTTTAAAGGAAATATTTTAAGTAATTTTATTAAATTATTAATTTCAGTTTCAACAATCTATATATTGGGAATTTTTTGGTTGGGTAGCTTAATAGGTTGGGATAAACCAATAATAAACCTAGGAGTAACTCCTTTCTTGCTAGCAGAGTTGTTTAAAATTATTATTTTAACTCTACTTGCTAAAAATATTTTAAAGTTAAGAAAATTTATTTAGGAGATCTTTTAGAAAGAATTCTTTGAAGAGTTCTTCTATGCATTTTAAGTCTTCTTGCTGTCTCCGATACATTTCTATTACAGAGTTCAAAAACACGATGAATGTGTTCCCATTTTACTCTATCTGCTGACATTGGATTCTCTGGTGGAGCAGCTTTTTCATTAGGATTTGCCAGCAATGCTCTTTCAACATCGTCAGCATCAGCTGGTTTTGATAAATAATCTATTGCACCTTGCTTAATTGCAGCAACTGCCGTCGGAATATTTCCATAGCCAGTCAACATTACTACTCTACTTTTTGAATTTGAATTCTGAATTTCTTTTACAACCTCTAATCCATTTCCATCACCCAGTCTTAAATCAACGACTGCAAAAGCCGGCTTTTCTTGTTTAACACAATCAATGCCTTTTTTTACACCCTCAGCTTGAGAAACCCTAAAGCCTTTTTTTTCCATAGCTCTTGCTAACCTTTCTCTAAAGGGATTATCGTCATCAACTATGAGTAGTGATTTATCCTCAAATTCACTAATTTTTTTAATATTTTGCTCTGTAATCATAAAAGATATATGGCGATTAATTAATCAATTTCAATAGCATTATTTACTTTACATTAGTGGTCATAACCCTTAAATGCTGAATTTATGAAAACTGCATAGCTGATATGCAGATTTTTTTTGTTAAATTTTTTTTGAGGGGCTTGTATGCAAAAATTTAAAACAGTTGATAAATTGGTAAATCAACTGAAACCAAATGAACCGGTATATTGTATAAGAAAAAAATCTATACAATTATCATCAAAATTTTTTCTAAATAAATTTCCCGGAGATGTTTTATACGCTGTGAAAACAAATCCTAATCATTTAGTTTTAAAAACTATTATTGAAAGTGGTATTAATAATTTTGATGTTGCTTCAATTAATGAAATTAAAACTATAAAAAATATTAGTAAATTAGCCAAGTGCTCTTTTATGCATACAGTAAAAAGCAGAGAAAGCATAAAGGAATCATATTTCAAATATGGGGTAAGAGCATATTCGCTAGACTCAAAAGATGAGTTAATCAAAATTATTGAAAGCACAAACCATGCAAAAGATCTTGAATTATTTGTTAGAGTTTCAGTTTCCAATGAACATGCTGAAATTGATTTATCAAAAAAATTTGGTGCTATGCCATCAGAAGCAACGGGTTTGCTTAGATTAACTAAACAATATGCAAAAAAAATAGGATTGAGTTTTCATGTAGGATCACAATGTATGCATCCTATTTCCTACTCAAAAGGAATATCTGAAATTGGAAATATAATCAAACGTACAAAAATAATTCCTGATTTTATTAATGTAGGTGGAGGCTTCCCTACTATTTATCCAGATTTAGTTCCTCAATCTATTGAAAGTTATTTTGAAGAAATTAAAAATGCACTAACAGATTTAAAACTAGAAAAGTTACCTAAAATAATATGTGAACCAGGTAGAGCAATAGTTGCTGAAAGTGGCTCAACAATAGTTAAAGTTAATCTAAGAAAAAAACAAAAACTTTATATCAATGATGGAACATATGGAACTTTGTTTGACGCAGGCTTCCCTAATATAGTTTATCCATCAAAATTAATTACGAATGGAAGAATTATTTCAAAAAAACTAACTTCTTTCGATTTTTATGGCCCAACATGTGACAGTATGGATTATATGAAAGGACCTTTTATTTTACCAAATAACATTAAAGAAAATGATTATATTGAACTAGGACAGCTTGGCGCCTATGGTTTAACTTTTAGAACAAATTTTAATGGTCTTTTTTCAGATAATATATTTGAAGTGGAAGATGATCCAATAATGACTATGTATAACAAGGAAATTGAAAAACAATTTCTTGTTGCTTAAATGTCAGATAAAAAAAACTTAGGACATAATAGTAAAAAAGATTTTCTTAACTCTCCTGTTGAACATATTGATATAACTTCATTTGATGCAAGAGAAATAATTGCATCAATGAAAAAAATGTCTTTTGTTTCTAGAGAAACTGCAAATGCAGCCAATATATTCAATGAAATGATTAATGATAAAGATTGCACAATTTTTTTAACATTGGCTGGGTCTACTTCAGCAGCAGGGTGTATGCACATTTATAGGGATATGATTAAATATAAAATGATTGATGCAATTGTAGCTACAGGTGCATCAATTATTGACATGGATTTCTTTGAGGCTCTTGGATTTAAACATTATCAAGGCTCTCAATTTCAAGATGACGCTGAATTGAGAAAAAATTATATTGATAGAATATATGATACTTATATCGATGAAGATGAGCTTCAAATGTGTGATAAAACAATATGTGAAATAGCAGATAAGCTAGAACCAAGAAGTTATACATCTAGAGAGTTTATTAATGAAATTGGAAAATATTTAAAAAATAATGCAAAAAAGAAAGGTTCATTAATTGAAACTGCATATGAAAATAATGTTCCAATTTTTTGCCCAGCTTTTACAGATTCAAGTGCTGGATTTGGACTGGTAATGCACCAAGAAAAAAAACCAAAAGAGCATATAACAATTGATTCAATTAGAGAATTCCGTGAACTAACTGAAATTAAAATTAGATCAAAAGGATCTGGGCTATTTATGATTGGTGGGGGTGTTCCAAAAAATTTTATTCAAGACACAGTTATTTGTGCTGAACTTTTAGGAAAAGAAGTTGATATGCACAAATATGCTGTTCAAATAACTGTTGCCGACTCTAGAGATGGTGCTTGTAGCAGTTCTACATTAAAAGAAGCTAGCTCTTGGGGAAAAGTTGATGTTGCTAAAGAACAGATGGTATTTGCAGAAGCAACCAGTGTTCTTCCTTTAATTGTAAGTGATGCTTATCACAAAGGTGATTGGAAGAATAGAAGTAGAAAAAATTTTTCAAAAATATTTGGATAAAATGAATTATTTATCTAATAAAGAAGGCTTTCTTGGAATTGATAACAAGTTTAAAACTAAAGAAAAAGCTATAATTATCCCATTTGGTTTAGAAAAAACAGTTAGTTATGGCGGAGGAACAAAAAATGGTCCTAAAGAAATTATTAAAGCTTCACATCAAGTCGAATTATACGATGAGGAATTAAATTGTGAACCCTACAAAAAAATTGGAATTAGAACCTTAAAACCTTTCAAAATAGATAAAAATATAAATAAAGCATTAAATAAAATGTCAAAAATAAATGAAGAATTTTTAAACAAGAAAATTTTTCCATTAACTCTTGGTGGAGAACACTCAATAACGCCTGGTTGTATAGCTCCATTCGCAAAAAAATTTAAAAAATTATGTTTATTACACTTTGATGCACATGCTGATTTAAGAGAAAGTTATAATGGAGCAAAATTTTCACATGCCTCGGCAATAAAGAGATGTTTGGATTACAAAAATGTTTCTGTGATATCTTTTGGTATTAGAAATATATCCCAAAGTGAAGTGCCTTATTTAAAAAAAAATTCCTCAAGAATTAATATTTTTTGGGCAAAAGATAAAAAAAAATGGAATTTAAATAAATTTAAAAAATTGATTAAAAATAAAACAGTTTATTTAACTTTTGATGTAGATGGATTTGATTCAAGTATCATGCCCGCAACTGGCACTCCTGAGCCTGGCGGTATTTTTTGGGATGAAACTTTAGAAATAATAAAAATAGCTATGAAAAATTCAAATATTGTTGGTGCAGATATAAATGAACTTGCTCCAATAAAAGGTTTTAATTCATATAACTTTTTAGTGGCTAAATTAGCTTATAAAATTTTATCTTATAAATTTTTATATAAATAATTTTAAACTGCTTTAAATCTTCCTAGTAATAATCTAAATGGAATTAACATTGCTAATGCAACAAAAATTTTAACTGCTAAATCTCCTAAAGATAGAGTAAACCAAGGTATTCCCGTTGCATAAAAAGATATTGAAAAGAATAAAAAAGTGTCAACAGTAGATCCAATTAAAGATGACGTTAGAGGTGCTATAAACCATTTTTTTCTTCTTAAATGATCAAAAATTTGAACATCAAGCAATTGAGCTACTATAAAAGCTGTGCCTGAACCAATTGCAATTCTTATTGAAATTAAATCTGCAAAATTTGTAGAAAATAAAAGTGTAAAACAAATACCAAATGCAAAGCCTATATAAACAATTTTTCTTGCAGCTATTTTTCCGTAAAATCTATTTGCAAGATCAGTAATTAAAAAAGCTATTGGATAACTAAATGCCCCGTAAGTTAATACTTCGTTTAAACCAAAATAATTTATTGGAAACTGAACTAAATAATTGGATGTTAAAACAACCACTCCCATTAAAAATGAAAGTGTTATAAAAGCTTTATTCATTAAGCAGATTTGCTAAGTAATGATTTTTTTAATTTTTTTAATCTAGAAGATAAATTTCTTGATTTTGCACTTTTAATAAATTGGTCAAAACTACCTTTTTTATCTACACTTCTAACTCCAGCATTAGACACAGTTAATTTTAAACTTTTATTTAAAATAATACTTTTAAATCTTACTTTTTTAAGATTAGGTAAAAATCTTCTTTTAGTTTTGTTGTTGGCATGACTAACCTTATGGCCTTTAAGAGGAATTTTTCCAGTGAGTTCACATTTTTTAGACATAAAATTTATGATTGTATAGGTGTTCTAAAGTTTCCAGTCAAGATCAATTTTTACTTCCTACTGCATCTGATATATTTTTTACTCTTTCTTTATCCAAAATATTTATTAATTCTTCACTTATTTTTGAAGCAATGCTAGGTCCTTGATAAATCATGCCAGTATAAAGTTGAACCAAACTGGCTCCATTAATTATTTTCTGGTAAGCACTCTGACCAGAATCAACTCCTCCTACACCTATAATTTTTATTTTATTTTTTAAAATTCTATAAAATTTATTAATTAATTCATTAGATCTTTTTTCTAAAGGTTTGCCAGACAAGCCCCCTTTTTCTAATTTATTGATATTAGATAAATTTTCTCTGTTTTTATCAGTTGTATTTGAAATTATTATTGCTTCAACACTATATTTTAAAAGCAAATCTGAAATTACATTAATATTTTTATCTTCTATATCTGGTGATATTTTTACTGTGATGGGAACGGTAGTTTTTAATATTTTTTTTTCTTTTTCAATTAAATTCAATAGTTCATTTAAATCATCTTCATTATGAAAATCTCTCAAATTTTCAGTATTAGGAGAAGATATATTGATAGTCAAATAATCTGCAAGATTATAAAATTTGCGAAGGCCAATTAAATAATCTTCCAATCTACTAGTTGTATCTTTATTTGGTCCTATGTTAATTCCAAATAAGCCTTTGGGAGAATTTGAAATAATTCTTGATCTAACTTTATCAGAACCTGAATTATTGAACCCAAGTCTATTTATTAATGCCATATCTTCTTCAAGACGAAATATTCTAGGTTTAGGATTGCCATATTGATTTACTGGAGTAACTGTTCCAACTTCAACAAACCCAAACCCTAATTTAAATAATGGATTATAAACTTCTGCATCTTTATCAAATCCAGCTGCTATGCCTATTGGATTTGGAATTGTTTTTCCAAAAATTTCTGTTTGAATTGATTTATTATTTTTAATTTTATTTTTATAAATAACATTAAATTTAAGAGCCTTGATTGCTAAATCGTGTGCTTTTTCAGGATCTAATTTGAATATTAATGATCTTATTTTTGAAAACATTAGTTAATTTTATCTTTTATTAATTGTTGTGTCTCCTTAACACCAAAAAAACTAATAAAAAAACCCATTCTTGGACCATTTTCGTCACCAAAAACTACCTCATAAATCAATCTAAACCAATCTCTTAGATTTTCCTTATAGCCATTTTCTTTTCCAACCGTATAAATTTGTGTTTGAATTTCCTCAGGTTGCATATCATCATTGCATTTTTCTAATACTATAATTAATGCTTCTAGTGCTTTAATTTCTTCAGAATTAGGTTTTTTATATTTTTTATTTTTTTTAATTACATCATTAAAATATTTAATTGCATATTCAATCAACATATCAAATATTGGATGATCTTTTTCTAAAATGTTTGGTTTATATTTTTTAACAAATTTCCACAAAAGTTCTTTTGAATTAGCATTGCTAGCTTCAACCAAGTTAAGTAGCATAGAAAATGTCATTATTGTATTTTCTCTTGGAATTTTTCCATTATGAACGTGCCAAACAGGATTTAATAACATTTGTAATTCATTTTGATTTTTACCTTTTTCAATAAAATCTAAATACTCATCTACAGCTTTAGGAACAATTTCTTTATATAGTTTTTTTGCTCTTTTTGGGTTTTGATACATAAATAAAGATAAACTTTCAGGAGAAGCATATTCCAACCATTGATCAATTGTTATTCCATTACCTTTTGATTTAGATATTTTTTCACCTTTTTCATCAAGAAATAGCTCATAAGCAAAACCTGTAGGGTTAGTTTTTCCTAATATTTTTATAATTTTTGTAGATAGAATGGCGCTTTCAATTAAATCTTTACCATACATTTCAAAATCAACATCAAGAGCATACCATCTCATCGCCCAGTCTACTTTCCACTGAAGTTTACAGTGCCCATCTAGAATACTCTTTTCCAATTTTTTTCCATAATTATCAAAAATAATTTTTGAATTTTTATCGTCTATTTCTAAAACAGGAATTTCTAAAACAACACCAGTATCTGGACAAATTGGTAAAAATGGAGAATAAGTTTTTTGCCTTTCTTTACCCAATGTTGGAATAATTATATCCATTATAAAATTATATTTTTTTAGTATTACTTTTAATGTTTCATTAAAAAAACCTGACTTATAAAGTTCAGTTGAACTTTTAAAAGTATATTTAAAATTAAAATTATTTAAAAATTTTTTTAACATTTCATTATTGTGCTCCCCAAAACTATTAAATTTTTTAAATGGATCTGGCACTACTGTTAAGGGTTTATGCAAATTATCTTCCAAAATTTCCTTGTTAGGAATATTTTCTGGAACTTTTCTAAGTCCGTCCATATCATCAGAAAATGTAATTATTTCTTTTGGAAGATCTGTTAAATTATTTAATGCATTAACAAGCATTGAGGTTCTAGCAACTTCGCCAAAAGTTCCAATATGAGGAAGTCCACTAGGCCCATAGCCAGTTTGTAAAATTATTTTACCCTTTTGATCTATATATTTTTTTCTTTCACGCAGAATTTTTTTAGCCTCAACAAAAGGCCATGCATTAGTTTTTTCTATGTTTGTTTTATCAATCACAGTTTAAATACAAAAATAACTCATAAAATTCATGGTTTTAATAATTCTTATAGAGTTGAAATTTATTTACCATAAAATAATGTCCATTCAAAATGTCGAATTATAAAACTGTGTTTTTTACACTTGGTGTATTACAAGTAATTTTGGGATTGGCCATGATTATCCCAGTAATTATTCAGTTTATATATAATGAGTTGGACTCTTCATTTATTAGCTCAGGAATTATTACAATTGTTTTTGGTATATTATTTTTTTTATCGAACCTTGATCATGATAAAAAGTTAAATTTACCTCAAGCTTTTTTATTAACTTCACTTTCATGGTTAAGTATAGCTATATTTGGTTCTCTGCCATTTATATTTTCTAATTTAGGTTTAACTTTAACTGATGCCTTTTTTGAAAGTATGTCCGGAATCACTACTACCGGTTCCACAGTAATAATTAACTTGGACACTGCACCGAAAAGTATATTGTTTTGGAGAGCTATACTACAATGGTTAGGTGGAATTGGTATAATTGTAATGGCAATTACCCTTATGCCAATAATGAATGTAGGTGGTATGCAATTATTTAAAGTATCGAGTAACGATAATGCTGAAAAAATTTTGCCAAAATCTAAAGAAATAAGTTTAAGATTAATTATTATCTACTCGATCTTAACATTTTCGTGCGCTTTATTTTATAAAATTTTTGGAATGAATTTTTTTGATAGTCTTACTCATTCAATGACTACTATTGCTACAGGTGGTTTTTCTAATTACAACGAATCTATAGGATATTTTGACAGTATTTTAATAGAAACTACCTCAATGGTGTTTGTATTATTAGGAAGCTTACCTTTTATTGCATATATAAAATTTCTTAATGGTGATAAAAAAATATTTTTTTCAGATACTCAGATTAAAACTTTTTTTAAAGTAATATTATTTTCTATAATAATATTGTTTATTTATTTAGCTATTTCAAAACAAAATATATTTGAAATAAGTATAAGATCAATTTCATTTAATGTAATTTCTATTTTGACAGGAACTGGTTATGTAACAAAAGATTTTGATCAATGGGGAAATTTCCCACTTATATTTTTTTTAATTTTAATGTTTATTGGTGGATGTGCAGGATCAACTGCTTGTGGTATAAAAATTTTTAGAATTCAATTACTTTATCATTTTTTGATAAATCAACTAAAAAAAATAATATATCCAAGAGGTATTTTTGTTATTAAATATGACAAAAAAAATATTGATGATAAATTTATGTCTTCAGTAATTTCATTTATATTTCTTTATATTGTTATTTTTTTCTTTTTAACTGCAATATTATCTTTAACTGGTTTAGATTTTGTTACATCAATTTCTGGAGCAGCAACTTCTATTTCCAATGTGGGTCCTGGGTTAGGTGAAATTATTGGACCTAATGGTAATTTCTCCTCATTATCTGATCCTTCTAAATGGGCTTTAAGCATGGGGATGATTTTAGGTAGACTTGAGTTGTTTGCTATACTAGTGTTGTTTATTCCATCTTTTTGGAGAAAGTATTAATGGTAGAAAAAAAACAAAGTTGGGTTGAATCGCTTTTAGTTTACAAAGATATAAGAATGTTAAGAATATTGCTTCTTGGAGCAATAAGTGGTTTTCCATGGGTATTAATTGCAAGTAGTTTGAGTCTTTGGCTAAAAGAAGAAGGACTTAGTAGATCAACTATTGGATGGGCAGGTTTAATTTTTGGTGTCTATGCATTTAATTATTTATGGGCTCCCATTATAGATAGAATTCAAATTCCTCTATTAACAAAAAAACTAGGCCACAGAAGAGGATGGATAGTTTTAATGCAAATTGCAATTTTACTAAGTTTGATAGTTTGGAGTTTTATAAATCCAACACAAAACTTAGCTCTTTTAATTACTGTTGGATTAATTATTGCTATAGCATCTGCCACGCAAGATATAACTGTTGACGCATTAAGAATTGAACAAATCAACGAAAATGAAGGAAAAGCTATGGCAGCTGGTGCGGCAATGGCAGTAGTTGGCTGGTGGACTGGTTATAAGTTAGGAGGAGTTGTAGCTTTATTTGTTGCAGAATATTTTCAAAACATAGGTATTGCTGATTATTGGCAAGCTACTTTTTTAGTTTTAGGAGTTGTAATAATTCTAATGAATATTGGATTGATGTTTGTTCATGAACCAATTGAAACTGATAGACAAGCAAAACAAAGGGAAACTGATAAGCTAATTGAAGGAAAACTTGGATCTAGCAATATTATAACTAATTTTATTGCGTACATTACAGGAACTATTGGTGGACCAATAATAAGTTTCTTTAAAAAAAATGGATTTGCTATTGCTGCAGGAATTTTAGGTTTTGTATTCTTATTTAAAATTGGTGAAGCATTCCTTGGTCGTATGTCTATTGTTTTTTATAAAGAAATTGGATTTTCTAAAGGACAGATTGCTATTTACTCAAAAGGACTTGGTTGGATTACAACTGTTATTTTCACATTACTAGGTGGAGTAATGGCAATGAGAGCAGGAACAATAAAAACAATGTTCTTTGCTGGAGGATTGATGGCTCTAACAAACCTTCTATTTGCATTTTTGGCTTGGACAGGAAAATCTGAATTATTATTTGCAATTGCAGTAATAGCTGATGATATTACAGCTGCTTTTGCAACGGTAGCTTTTGTGGCATTTATTTCTTTATTAGTTGATAGAACTTATACTGCCACTCAATATGCTTTACTTGCTTCAATAGGAACAGCTGGTAGAACAACTCTTGCCTCATCTTCAGGAGCTCTGGTTGATTGGCTAAATGGTGACTGGGGAACTTTCTTTGTTTTAACCACAATAATGGTAATTCCTTCTCTAATTTGTTTGTGGTTTATAAGAAATAAAATAAAAATTGGTGCAAAGTAATTATTACTCAACATACCCCTGTATAAATATATACGAACGACCTTCTACTAATTCCAAAATTAGCTCACAAATTATTTATGGTGAAAAATTTAAAGTTTTAAGAAAAACAAAAAGTTTTCTTAAAATAAGAACATCTTATGACAGATATATTGGCTATATAAAAGATAAAAACTTTATAAAAAAATTTAAACCAACTCACAAAGTAAAAGTTTTGAAGACTAGAGTTTATAAATCAAAAAATTTTTTACCATTTTCAAGTGAAATTGAAATTATAAAGAAAAAAAAAAATTATGTTATGTTCAGAAAAAATAAATGGATAAAACAAAAAGATATAACTCATATAAATAAAAAAGAAAAAAATTTTTCCAAAATTTTTAAGTCATATTTAAACTGTAAATATAAATGGGGAGGTAAGACTTATCACGGCATTGATTGTTCAGCTCTAATTCAGCTTTTTTATAAATTTAATAAAAGGTTTTTTCCAAGAGATACAATTGATCAAATAAATTACAAAAAAGGAAATAGAACAAAAAAAAAATTTAAACTTGGTGATATTATTTATTGGAAAGGACATGTAGCAGTTTGTGTTAATTCAAAAGAATTAATTCATGCTTATGGTCCAGAAAAAAAAGTTATTATAATGCCAATTAACGAAACAATAAAAAGAATAGAAAGAACTGCAAATTTAAAGGTCAAAAGAATTTGTAAAATATAAATTATTCTCTTCCAAAGTCTGGTTTTGACACATCTTGTTTTAATTGAACAATTTGTGTTCTTACTTTTTTTGAATTAGCTAATCTTGATAAAAGTTTTTTATTATTTTTATTTTGAATTATTTTTTTGAAAGAGTTTAAATTTTTAGTAAATAAATTTATTGCTTTGATTATATTGTTATTGTTAAAAAATATATCCCGCCACATAATCTCATTTGATGCAGCAATTCTTGAAAAATCTCTCAATCCTCCAGCACTATATTGAATTAGATTTTTTCTTTGAATTTTTTGTGAGTCTTGTGCAGTTTTAATTAAATTGTATGCGATTAGATGAGGTAAGTGACTTGTAATAGAAAAAATTTTATCATGGTTAACAGTATTCATAAAAACTACTTTAGAGCCAATTTTCCTCCAAAATTTATTTAATAATTTAATTTTTTTGGAGTTTTGCTTTTTTTCCTTAATAATTACGCACCATTTATCTAAAAACAAATTTTTATTTCCGTATTCTGGACCACTAACCTCAGATCCGGCTATAGGATGACTGGATATCCAGCTTAATTTTTTGTTAAGAATTTTATTTTTTAATTTAATTATATTTTGTTTTGTAGAACCAACATCTGTAATCAAACAACTTACTTTTAAAATTTTGTTTAATTTTTCAATTATTTTTTTGTACTGACTCATGGGTGTACATAAAATAACTAAATCAACATCAGAAATTTCAGTATTTATACTTTTAATTAATTTACAATTAGATTTAATTTTTTTTATTTTAGAAATATTTTTTTTTGATTTTTCTAATACAAAAATTTTTTTTGACAATTTTTTAGCATGTATAGCTCTTAGGATTGATGAACCTATTAAACCACATCCTATTATTAATACTTTTTTAAACATTTTTAAATATCCTGTTTATATTTTTTAAAAATAATTTATTTTCTGAATTGTTTCCTATTGTTAATCTTAAACAATTTTTTATTCCATAAGTTTTAGTATCTCTTAATATTAAACCTTTCTTTAATAATTTTTTTTCAACGTTGTTCGCATTTAATTTACATTTATCAAAATTAAGCAAAAGGAAATTTGCACTTACTTTATTACAAAAAATATTAAATTTTTCTAAGCTATTTTTAATTTTTTTACTCCAAAATAAATTATGTTTAACTGATTTAGTGATAAATTTACTATCCTTCAAAGATTCAATTGCACATAATTGAGCAATTTTATTTACATTAAAAGGTGGTTTAATCATATTTAATGCATCAATTATTTTTCTATCACCATATCCCCAGCCAACTCTTAAAGAGGCAAGTCCATATATTTTAGAAAAGGTTCTTAAAATAAATACATTTTTTTTATTTTTAAAAATATTTAATCCTGAAGAATAACTTTTATCTTTCATATATTCATCATATGCATCATCTACAACTAATAAAATTTTATTATTTAATCTTTTTCTTAAATTAATTAATTCTTTTTTTTTTAAATATGTTCCAGTTGGATTATTTGGATTTGCTATAAAAACAATTTTAGTTTTTTTGTTAACTTTTTTAATTATATTTTCAACTGAAACTCTAAAATTTTTTTCCTTAGAAAAAACTATTTTTGCTCCAACAATTGATGCATAGATTCTGTACATCAAAAAACTATATTGTGGGACAATTACTTCATCTCCTGATTTAAGAAATAGTTGGCAAATCATTTGAATTACCTCATCTGAACCAGAGCCACAGATAATTTTATTAAAATTGCATTTAAATTTTGAAGAAATTAATTTTCTTAAATCTATTGCTTTGCTGTCTGGATATTTAGAAATTTTATAATTTTTACTTTGTAATATTTTCAGCACTTTGGGACTCATGCCTAGAGCCGATTCATTGGCTGATAATTTGATCACATTTTTCTTTTTTTTTAATATAGATCTTCCTGGTTTGTAAGCTTCTATATTTATTTTTCTAAAATTAAGCGAAGTCATAATTTTCAATATTTTGTATCTTTATAGATAAAAAATTACTTATTTACATAAAATATTTAATATTTTTATAAAATTGACATATACAAATGTATCCTGTAAATAATTTATGCGCTGATTTAACTGAATTGCGAGCGCTATAAAAAAACCGCTAAATAAGTTTTTTTACCTCACAATTCACCAAAAAATATGAACGATATTGAGAAAGTAAAAAAATTAATTATTGATAAGCCATTAAAGCTTGATTGCGGACAAACTATATCTAATTTTCCATTGGCATATGAAACTTATGGAAAGCTAAATGATAAAAAAGATAATGCAATTTTAGCATTTCATGCGCTAACTGGAGACCAATTTGCTTCAGGGGTAAATCCAATAACTAATAAAGAAGGCTGGTGGAATTACCTTATAGGGCCTGACAAGGCAATAGATACAAAAAAATATTTTGTAATTTGTGCAAATGTAATTGGGGGATGCATGGGTTCTTACGGTCCAAGTAACATTAATCCAAAAACTAATAAAAATTTTGGAACAGAATTTCCTGTTATAACTATAAATGATATGGTTAACGCTCAATATCACTTATTAGAATTTTTTAAGATTAAAAAATTATTTTCAGTTTTAGGTGGGTCTATGGGAGGAATGCAAGTACTACAATTTATATCCAATTTTCCAGATAAATCTGAAACTGCTATACCTATAGCTTGTACATATAGTCATTCGGCACAAAATATTGCTCTAAATGAACTTGGTAGACAATCAATAATGGCAGACCATAATTGGGCAAATGGATTTTATGAGGACAATAATAAATCTCCCGCTAAAGGACTGGCTGTAGCAAGAATGGCGGCGCATATTACATATTTATCAAAAAAAGGTTTGCAAGAAAAATTTGGAAGAAAACTACAGGAAAGAGATGATTTAAAGTTTGGTTTTGATGCAGATTTTCAAATTGAAAGTTATCTAAGACATCAGGGTTCAGTCTTTGTTGATAGATTTGATGCTAATAGTTATCTTTATATTACAAGAGCTATGGATTATTTTGATCTTTCAAAACAATTTGATGGAAATCTATCAAAAGCATTTGAAAAAACTAATACTAAATTTTTTATTATATCTTTTACTTCAGATTGGCTATATCCAACATCTGAAAATAGAGAGATAGTTATTGCTCTAAATTCTATTGGAAAAGATGTTGGTTTTGCTGAAATAACATCTGACAAAGGTCACGACTCATTTTTATTAGATATCCCTGATTTTCTTAATACAATAAAGAATTTTTTAAATACATCATATAATAAAAAAAATGAAAAAAGAATTTAATACAATAGCAAACTTAGTTGAAAAAAAATCAAAAGTTTTAGATGTTGGCTGTGGAGATGGTGAGTTAATGAAATATATTAATGAAAATATTACAAATGATATAAGAGGCTTAGAAATATCAAAAAGTAATGTTCAAAAATGTGTGGCTAAAGGATTAACAGTTATCGAAGGAGATGCTGAAAAAGATTTAAAACAGTTTCCAAAATCATCATTTGATTATGTTATTTTAAGTCAAACTCTTCAAGCTTTTCTAGATCCAGAAAATGTAATTAGTGAATTATTAAGAGTTGGTAAAAAGGCAATTGTTACAATACCAAATTTCGGTTATTGGAAGGTAAGATTGCATCTACTTTTTAGAGGAACAATGCCAATAACAAAAGATTTACCAAATGAGTGGTACAATACACCTAATCTTCATATGTGTACTATTAAAGATTTTGTAAATTATTGTAATAAAAAAAATATAAAAATTAATAGTAAAAATTTAAGTTATAAAAATTTATTTTCTCAATTAGGTATTTTTGTAATAGAAAAGTAGAATGAAAGTAGAAATAATAAAATGTCTTAAAGATAATTTTTCATATCTTTTAATTAATGAAAAAAATAAAAATGCATGTGTTATAGATCCAAGTGAATCTAAGCCAATTATTGATTTTGTTGAAAAAAAAAAAATTAATTTAAAATTTATTTTAAATACACATCATCATTATGATCATGTTGGTGGAAATAATGATTTAAAAAAGAAATATGGATCAAATATTGTTGGATTTAAATATGATAAAGACAGAATACCAGGAATAGATATTCTTGTTGAAGATAATAAAATTTGGGTAGACAAAGATTTTGAAGCTAAAATTATTCATATACCAGGACATACATCGGGCCATATATGTTTTTATTTTGAAAAAGAAAAAATTGCTTTTACTGGAGATACTTTATTTTCACTTGGTTGTGGTAGAATATTTGAGGGTACATATGAACAAATGTTTGAATCTTTAAACAAGTTAAAAAAACTTCCTCTTGAAACTAAAATCTATTGTGGACATGAATATACACTTAAAAATTCAATGTTCTGTGAAAAATATGAAGAAAATAATAATAATTTAAAAAAAAAAATTATTGAAATTGAGCACAAGTTAAAAAATAATTTACCTACAATTCCTTCAACAATTGAGGAAGAATTAGCATGCAATATTTTTTTAAGAGCAAAAAATCTTCAAGACTTTTCAAAATTGAGAGATTTAAAGGATAATTTTTAATTTATTCAACTTGACTAAAAGAAGTCTAGAACTATATTGCGTCTTATAAAAATTAAGGATTTACAATGTCTTTTGCAGTAATACAAACAGGTGGAAAACAGTACAAAGTTAAAGCTAGTGATATATTAAAAATTGAAAAAATTAAAGATAGTAAGCCTGAGAGTAAAATAGAATTTAACGAGATTCTTGCATACGGAGATGAAAATAATTTAGAAGTCGGTTCACCGCTTGTTAAAGGTGCAAAAGTAGAAGCTGAGCTAATAAAAAATAGCAAAAATAGAACTATTTTAATATTTAAAAAAAGACGAAGACAAAATTCAAGAAGAAAAAATGGACATAGGCAACAATATTCTCTAATAAAGATAAAAAAAATTTTTGCAAAAGACGGGGCTATACTTTCTGAAGCAAAAAAAGTAGAAAAAAAAGAGACAAAAAAAATAAAAGAAGAAAAAAGTAAGATTTAATTATGGCAACAAAAAAAGCAGGTGGATCATCTCGGAATGGACGTGATAGTGCTGGTCGAAGACTTGGAGTAAAAAAATATGGCGGTCAATACGTCATTCCAGGCAACATAATTGTTAGACAAAGAGGAACAAAAATTTTTCCTGGTGAACACGTTGGTATGGGTAAAGATCATTCTATTTTTGCAAAAGTTAAAGGTAAAGTAGAATTTAAAAAAACTAAATCTGATAGAACATTTGTTTCTGTAAAACCCAATTAATCAATACAACTTAAAAAATCAAAAGGAGTTGTATTATGAAATTTTTAGATCAAGTCAAAATATTTATCAAATCAGGTGATGGTGGTTCAGGATCGCCAAGTTTTAGAAGAGAAAAATTTATTGAGTTTGGAGGACCAGATGGAGGAGATGGAGGAAAGGGTGGTTCTATAATTTTAAAATCAGAAAGAAATTTAAATACTCTCATTGATTTTAGATATCAACAACATTTTAAATCAGAAAGAGGTAGTGATGGAAAAGGAAAAAATCAAACTGGCAAAGGAGGAAAGAATTTGTATCTTAAGGTCCCAGTCGGCACACAAGTATTTGAAGAAGATAATAAAACTTTAATTTTTGATTTTAAAAGAGAAAGTGAAGAATTTGTTGTTGCAGTTGGTGGAAGAGGAGGATTTGGTAATACAAGATTTAAGTCTTCAACAAATAGAGCTCCAAAAAAGTTTACCAAAGGAACTAAAGGAGAAGAATTTTGGATTTGGCTTCAGTTAAAAACAATAGCAGACATTGGTATCATTGGTTTGCCAAACGCAGGTAAATCTAGTTTGTTAGCTGCAATAACAAAAGCAACACCAAAAATTGCAAATTATAAATTTACTACACTAAATCCCAATCTTGGTGTTGCGGTATATGATGATAAAGAAATAACTTTAGCTGATATACCAGGTATAATTGAAGGTGCACATGAAGGTATAGGACTGGGTATAAAATTCCTTAAACATATTGAAAGATGTAAGTCTCTACTTCATGTAATTGATATAACAGAAGAAGATTTAAAAAAATCTTATAGTCAAGTTAGAAAAGAACTAAAAAACTATAATAAAGATATGTTAAAAAAAGATGAAATAGTTGTTCTAAATAAAATAGATCTTTTAGAAGATCAGGAAGTAAAAAAAATTAAAAATGATTTTTTAAAAAAATATAAAGTAAACTTAATAACTCTTTCAACATTAGATAAAAAATCAATATCAAAAATTAAGTCTAAATTAATTAAATATGTATATTAAAAAATCTAAAACAATTGTAATAAAAATTGGATCTTCAATTCTAATTGATGAAAAAAGAAAAATTAGAAAAAAATGGTTACTCGAATTTGCAAAAGATATAAGAAACTTACTTGATCAAAAAAAAAATGTAATTTTGGTTAGTTCTGGTGCAATAGCCTTAGGGTGCAAAAAATTAAATTTAAGTAAAAAAAATTTAAAAATTGATAAAAGTCAAGCTATAGCTTCTGTAGGACAAATTGAGTTAATGAATCTTTTTAATAAAATATTTAGTTTAAAAAAAATTAATCTTTCACAAATTTTACTTACACTTGAAGACACAGAACAAAGAAGAAGGGCAATAAACGCAAAAAGAACTTTTGAAAATTTATTTGAATTAGGCTTTATTCCAGTTGTAAATGAAAATGATAGCATTGCTACAACTGAAATAAAATATGGAGATAATGATAGGTTAGCCTCACGGGTAGCGCAAATTTCAGGTGCTGATTGTTTAATATTACTATCAGATGTTGATGGATTGTATACTCAGAATCCAAAATTATTTAAAAATTCACATCTAATTAAAGAAATAAAAAACATAGACACAGAAATAGAAAAGATCGCTACTAAAAGTATAAGTGAACATGGAACTGGTGGAATGAAAACTAAGATTGAAGCTGCAAAAATTTGTCAACTATCTGGTTGCATGATGGTTATAGCTAATGGTCTTTTAGAAAGACCAATTAAAAAAATTATAGAGAAAAATAAATGTACATGGTTTTTACCAAAAATCTCAAAGTTGGATGCAAGAAAAAAATGGATTATTAGCTCAATATCACCAAAAGGGGAACTGGTAATAGATGATGGTGCAATTAATGCACTTAAAAAAGGTAAAAGCTTATTAGCAGCAGGTATAAAAAAAGTTAACGGAAAATTTAACAAAGGTGATCATATAAAAATACTAGACAAGAACTTAAAAGAATACGCTAGAGGCCTAAGCTCTTTTTCCTCAGATGAAACGATTAAAATTCAAGGTCAACATTCAAATAAAATTAGTGAAATTTTAGGATATATTTCTAAATCGGAAGTAGTTCATAAAGATGATATGGTTGAGATATAAATGAAAAAAAATTTAATAAATATTGGAATAAGAGCAAAAAAAGCTTCAAAAATAAAAATTGATAGTAAAATAAAAAATAAAGTTTTAGAAAATTATTTACAATTAATTGATAAAAATAAAAAAATTATTCTTAGAGAAAATAATAAAGATATTAAATTTGCTATAAAAAATAACCTTCAGCAAAACTTGATCTCTCGGCTAACTTTAAATCAAAGCAAATTAGAAGGAATTCAGTCTTCTATAAAAAAAATTATTAATTTAAAAGATCCAACAAACAAAGTTCTTAGTAGATGGAAAAGACCTAATGGGCTCATTATTAAGAAGATCTCTATTCCAATAGGTGTAATTGGTGTTATTTATGAAAGTAGACCTAATGTTACCTCAGACGTTTCAGGTTTATGTTTTAAATCTGGTAATGTAGTAATTTTAAGAGGTGGATCAGAAGCATATAACTCGAATAGAATATTAGTGAAATTGTTTAGAGATTCTTTGAAAAAAAACAAGATTGATCAAAATTACGTTCAAATAATAAAAAATAAAAATAGAAAATCCGTAGATTATATGTTGTCAAACATGAAAAAATTTATTGATATAATTATACCTAGAGGGGGAAAAAACTTGGTAAAAAAAGTACAAGAGATATCAACAGTACCAATAATTGGACATCTGGAAGGAATTTGTCATACTTATGTTGATAAGGACGCAGATTTAAAAATGGCAATAGAGATTGTACATAATGCAAAGTTAAGAAATACAAGTATTTGTGGTGCTACAGAGACAATTTTGATGCATAAAAAAATTTTAAAAAAATTTTGTAATCCTATACTAGAAAAATTAAGTAAAAATGGTTGTGAGATATATGCTGATAATATTATTAAAAAAAATTTTACTGGTAAATCTAAAATGGCAAATGAATCGGATTGGTCTAAAGAATATTTATCTGCAAAAGTTTCTGTTAAATCTGTAAATAATATTTTTGAAGCAATTAATCATGTAAATAAATTTGGAACAATGCATACAGATAGTATAATTACTAAAAATAATAAAAGTGCAGATTTGTTTTTAAAAAATATAAAAAGTTCTATAGCAATGCATAATACTTCAACTCAATTTGCTGATGGAGGAGAATTTGGATTTGGAGGAGAAGTTGGAATTTCAACTAATACTCTACCACCTAGAGGACCTGTTGGTCTAAATCAATTAATTTCATATAAATATGAAGTTCTAGGAAAAGGACAAATAAGAAATTAAATTGAAAAAGAATTATAAAAAAAAAATTGGAATCCTTGGAGGATCATTTGATCCTGCTCATAAAGGTCATCTTAAAATTTCTACTGAAGCAAAAAAAAAATTTAAAATTAATAAAATAATTTGGGCTATTACAAAAAAAAATCCTTTTAAATCAAAAAGTAAATTTGATCTTGATAAAAGAATCGATATTGCAAAGAAAATTACAAAAAAATACAATTTTATTTCAGTTAAGTTTTATGAAGATAAAATAAAATCAAATAAAACAATCAATTTAATAAATTATATAAAGAAAAAAAATATTAAATCAGAAATTTTTTTTTTAATGGGAGCTGATAATTTAATTTCATTTCACAAATGGTATAAATGGCAAAAAATTTCATTAAAGTGTAATATTTTGGTTTTTGATAGAACAAATTATAAATCAAAATCGTTAAAATCTTTAGCTTTTAAGAAGCTCAACAAAAAAAGATTGAAATTTATAAAATTTAATAAAGTAAATATTTCATCTTCTAAATTGAGAAAAATTTGATAAAATTTATTTAATTAATGGACAAAATTTCGGATCTAAAAAAAATAATAATTAATACGCTGGATTCGAATAAAGCTATAGACATAGTATCAATTGATTTAAAAAATAAATCTTCTATGGCAGATCACATGATTATTGCTAGCGGTACTTCATCTAGACATATTCAGGCACTGTCAGAGCAAGTTTTAGAAAAGTTCAAAAATAATGGTATTATTAATTGTAAAATTGAAGGAAAAGATAGCAATGATTGGAAGTTAATAGATGGAATAGATTTGATAGTTCATATATTCAACCCTGAAAAAAGAAAATTTTATGAACTTGAAAAAATATGGTCTGAGTTAATACCAAAAGAAAAAATTATAATATGAAAAAAAAATTAAAAATAATATTTTTGAGTGTAATTTTATTTATTTTTTCAAAATTTAGTTTTGCTTCTAATGATGAAAATATTTATGATAAAATTGATTTATTTGGAGAGGTATTAGATAAAATAAATAAAGATTATGTAGATGAAATTAACCATAGTGATGCAATGGATGCTGCAATAAATGGTGTGTTGCAATCATTAGATCCTTATTCTGCTTATATGTCGCCTGAAACTTTTAAAGAAATGGAAACTGAAACAAGTGGAAAGTTTGGTGGCTTAGGAATAGAGGTTGGAATGGAATTTGGTGTAGTTAAAGTGATTACACCTATGGACGATTCTCCTGCTGAAAGAGAAGGTGTAAAAGCTGGAGACTATATTGTAAAAATAAATGAAGTGCAGGTTCAAGGTAAAACTCTATCTGAAGCAGTAGAACTTATGAGAGGTCCAGTTGGATCAAAACTCGAAATAACAATTAGAAGGAAGGGAATAAAAAAAGCTTTAGTATTTGAAATTACAAGAGAAATTATAGAGGTAAAGTCTGTAAAATCAAAAATAATTGATGATAGTGTTGGCTACATAAGACTTACTGCGTTTAATGAAAATAGTTCAAAACAAATAAAGGATAGAATTAAAAAATTCAAAAAAAATAAAATTAATAAATTTGTACTTGATTTAAGAAACAATCCAGGAGGGCTACTATCACAAGCTGTAAAAATATCAGATTTTTTTCTAGATAATGGAGAGATCGTATCTACTAAAAGTAGAAAATCTTTTGAAAATAAAAAATATTTTGCAAATCAAGGAGACATAATTAATGGGGAAACTTTAATAGTTTTAATTAATTATGGATCTGCATCGGCATCTGAAATAGTAGCAGGTGCTCTTAAAGATCATAAAAGGGCAATCGTAATTGGAGAAAACTCATATGGAAAAGGATCTGTTCAATCTATTATACCTTTAAAAAATAAAGGAGCTATAAGATTAACAATTTCTAAATATTATTTACCTTCAGGAAAATCAATTTCTGGTACTGGTATAACGCCAGATATAGAAGTTGAAGAAAGCTCAGATGAATTCAGAATTGGTACAGAAACTGATAACCAACTAGATTTTGCTATTACATTGCTTAACGGCTAATTAATAAATGAAGAAAAATTTTTCTAAATTACCCTTAAGAAAAGGAGTAGGAATAGTTTTGCTTAACAATGAAAATAAAGTTTTTGTGGCAAAAAGAATTGATAATCCAAAGAATTTTTGGCAAATGCCTCAGGGTGGTATTGATAAAGGAGAAGATTATTACAAAGCAGCGTTAAGAGAGTTAAAAGAAGAAACTAGTGTAGTAAGTGTAGAACATATTAAAGAAATTGATAAAAAATTAACTTACATATTGCCTGACCATTTAATAGGAATTATTTGGAGAGGTAAATTTAAAGGTCAAATACAAAAATGGTTTGTTATGAGGTTTATAGGAAATGATTCTGAAATAAATATAAATACAAAAAAACCTGAATTTTTAGATTGGAAGTGGATTGATTTAGAAGATTTACCAAATATAGCTGTAAAATTTAAACTCGATGTTTACAAAATACTTAAACAAGAAGTATCAAAAATTCTAGATTAATTTAAATTCAGATTTTTTAAAACTTCAATTTTTTGATCAATTAAATACCTTTTTTGGTCATCAATATTATCTGCGCTGGACTCTTTTTCAGCATCTTTAACTATTTGATCTATTTTATTTTTATCCAAATCAGACATATTATAAATTGAGCTAGTTAAAATTGATAAACTATTATCTTTAAACTCTACTATTCCGTCTTCTACAAAATATTTATTTTCCTCTGATTTTGAATAGACTTTTATAATACCTGGTTTTAAAAAAGAGATAATTGGAATATGATCCTTTAGAATTCCCATTTCTCCTTCAAAAGCTGGAACCACTACCTCTGTAACATCTTCTTTACTTAGAAAGGATTTTTCAGGATTTACTATTTCAACTTTAAATTCTTCACTCATTAAGCAACATCTTTTGCCATCTTCTCGGCTTTTTCAATTGCTTCTTCAATTGTGCCAACCATATAAAAAGCGGCTTCTGGTAAATGATCATATTCACCCTTACAAATTGCATCAAATCCTTTAATTGTAGACTCTAAATCAACTAGTTTTCCAGGAGAGCCTGTAAAAACTTCTGCTACAAAAAACGGCTGTGATAAGAATCTTTGAATTTTCCTTGCTCTTGCAACAATTAATTTATCTTCCTCGGATAACTCATCCATACCTAAAATTGCTATTATATCTTGTAAAGATTTATATGTTTGAAGAATTTTCTGAACTTCTCTTGCAACTCTATAATGTTCATCACCAACAATTCTTGGATCTAGAATTCTAGAAGTTGAGTCTAAAGGATCAACAGCTGGGTAAATTCCAAGTTCTGCAATCTGTCTTGATAGTACAGTTGTTGCATCTAAGTGAGCAAAAGACGTTGCAGGTGCTGGATCTGTTAAGTCGTCAGCAGGAACATATATTGCTTGAACAGATGTAATTGAACCTTTGTTGGTTGTAGTAATTCTTTCTTGTAGATTTCCCATATCAGTTGCTAAAGTTGGTTGGTATCCTACAGCTGATGGAATTCTTCCCAATAAGGCTGATACTTCGGAACCTGCTTGTGTAAATCTAAAAATATTATCTACAAAAAAAAGTACATCCTGACCTTCTTGATCTCTAAAATATTCTGCAACCGTTAATCCTGTAAGAGCAACTCGTGACCTTGCTCCTGGTGGTTCGTTCATTTGTCCATAAACTAATGCAGCTTTTGATCCAGGTCCTTCGGGTTTAATTACTCCAGATTCTATCATTTCATGATAAAGATCATTTCCTTCTCTAGTTCTCTCTCCAACTCCAGCAAAAACAGAAAAGCCTCCATGCGCTTTTGCAATGTTATTGATTAATTCCATAATAATTACTGTTTTTCCAACTCCAGCACCGCCAAACAAACCAATTTTACCTCCCTTTGCATACGGCGCTAATAGATCTACTACTTTTATTCCAGTTACTAAAATTTCTGTTTCAGTTGATTGGTCATTAAATTCTGGTGCTGCTCTATGAATTGGCCAGCTTTCTTTTGTTTTAACTTCACCTTTTTCATCAATAGCTTCACCTATAACATTTACAATTCTTCCTAATGTTTCAGGACCTACTGGTACTTTAATTGGAGAACCAGTATCAGTAACTTCATCTCCTCTTTTTAGTCCTTCAGTTGCATCCATTGCAATTGTTCGAACACTTGACTCTCCCAAGTGCTGCGCAACTTCTAAAACAAGTCTGTTGCCACTATTGTTACATTCTAATGCAGTTAAAATCTCAGGCAACTCTCCATCAAATTTAACATCTACTACTGCTCCAATAACCTGTGTAATTTTTCCTTTTCTCATAATTATAAACTTTCTGCTCCTGATATTATTTCGATTAATTCTTTAGTAATTGCAGCTTGACGACTTCTATTATACTGAATTGTAAGTTTGTCCACCATTTCACCTGCATTTCTTGTTGCATTATCCATAGCGCTCATTCTTGAACCTTGCTCGCTAGCTGAATTCTCTAACATTGCTTTAAAAATCTGTGTAGAAATATTTTTAGGTAATAAGTTACTTAAAATTTCATCTTCTTCTGGTTCAAATTCATAACTACTGTCAGAATTAGCCTCTTTTTCTTCATTAGATTTCAAAGGTATAATTTGCTGTTCTTGTGGTATTTGAGTAATAACATTTTTAAATTGATTATAAAAAATTGCACATACATCAAATTCTTTTTTTTCAAATCTATCAATTATAATTTTGCCAACCTTATCAGCATCAAAATAATTAATATTTTTAGAATCTTTAAATGAAATTTTTTCTATTATATTATCTTTATATTGTCTTTTTAATTGATCATAACCTTTAGATCCAACAGTTATAATTTTTAATATTTTATTTTCTTTTAATATTTTTTGAAAATACTGTTTTGCTTTTTTAATAATATTTGTATTAAAACCTCCACACAAACCTCTATCTGAGGTCATCACAACACATAAATGAGTTTTTTCCTCTCCAGTTCCAGTAAGTAGTTTTGGTGCATTTTCTTTATCAGATATACCGTTTGAAAGATTAAGAATTATATTATTCATTTTTTCAGAATAAGGTCTTCCCTTTTCAGCATTTTCTTGAGCCCTTCTTAATTTTGCTGCAGCAACCATCTTCATTGCCTTAGTAATTTTCTGAGTAGATTTAACACTAGAAATTCTTTTTTTTAAATCATCTAAACTAGCCATATTTTTAAGAGTTAAAGTTTTGTTTTAATTCTTTAATAGTTTCCACCAATAAATTTTCAGTGTCTTCTTCTAATTTTCCAGATTTTGAAATTGCTTCCAAGATTTCTGGTTTTTCAGATTTACATTTTTCAATAATTTTTGTTTCAAATGATGAGATATCTTTGAGATCTAAGTCATCCAAATATCCTTTAACACCACAAAAAACTGAAATTACTTGTTCTGCAACAGTCATTGGCGAATATTGCTTTTGTTTTAAAAGTTCGGTTAGCTTAGAACCTCTATTTAACAACTTTTGAGTTGAAGCATCTAAATCTGATCCAAATTGAGCAAATGCAGCCATTTCTCTATACTGTGCCAATTCTAATTTCATCGAACCAGAAACTTTTTTCATGGCTTTTGTTTGAGCCGAAGAACCAACTCTAGATACAGATAAACCAACGTTAATTGCTGGTCTTATTCCTTGGTTAAACAAATTTGTTTCAAGAAATATTTGTCCATCTGTAATTGAAATTACATTGGTTGGAATAAATGCTGATACGTCACCACCTTGGGTTTCAATAATTGGTAGAGCTGTTAAAGATCCTCCTCCATGTTCATCGCTAAGTTTAGCTGCTCTTTCTAAAAGTCTACTATGTAAATAAAAAACATCTCCTGGATAAGCTTCTCTTCCCGGTGGTCTTCTTAGCAATAATGACATTTGTCTATATGCAACAGCTTGCTTAGATAAATCATCATAAATAATTAAAGCATGCATTCCATTGTCTCTAAAATATTCACCCATTGCACATCCAGTATAAGGAGCTAAAAACTGAAGCGGAGCAGCATCTGATGCTGTTGCAGCAACTATTGTTGTATATTCCATAGCTCCAGCTTCCTCTAAAGATTTTTCTATTTGTCTTACAGTTGACCTTTTTTGGCCAATTGCTACATAAATACAATATAATTTTTGTTTTTCATCATTAGATTCATTTATTTTTTTTTGATTAATTATAGTATCAATTGCTACAGCAGTCTTTCCAGTTTGCCTATCACCTATAATTAATTCTCTTTGGCCTCTTCCAATAGGAACTAAACTATCAACTGATTTAAGTCCTGATTGCATAGGCTCACTTACAGATTTTCTTGGAATTATACCAGGGGCTTTAACTTCAACTCTGCTTCTTTTTATCCCTTTGTCTAGCGCACCTTTGCCATCTATTGGATTTCCTAATCCATCAACTACTCTTCCTAGTAATTCTTTTCCCACAGGAGTATCTACAATTGCTCCAGTTCTTTTTACTGTATCACCCTCTTTTACAGCTCTATCATCACCAAAAATTACAACACCAACATTGTCTGCTTCTAAGTTTAAAGCCATGCCTTTTGAACCGTCAGAAAATTCAACCATCTCTCCTGCTTGAACGTTATCTAAACCATATATTCTTGCGATACCATCACCAACTGACAAAACTTGTCCAACTTCAGTTACTTCTGCTTTATCTCCAAATTTTTTAATTTGCTCTTTTAATATTTTTGTTACTTCTGAAGGATTTATTTCCATTTAAGCCTCTATCATTTTATTTTGTATTTGTTGCAATTTATTTTTTATGGATGTATCAATCATAACACTTTCTACTTGCATTATTAATCCACCTATTAAATCTGGATCATAGTTATAATTTAGTTTTACATTTGATCCAAAATTTTGTGTTAACTCATCTTTTATTTTATTTATTTCATTTTCGTTCAATTCTTTAGCTACTGTTAATTTTGCTGAAATTTCTCCCCGATTTTTTGAACAAATCATTACAAAATTTTTTAGGATTTTTTCAACATAAAAAAATCTTCTTTTCATAACTAAAAAATTTAAAAATTTTTTCAATAAACTGTTTAAGCTAAATTTTTCAAAAATAAAATTTATAGCATTTAGCTGATCTTCTTGCTTGTTTGTTGGATCTTTAATTAATGAATTGAAATCCTCACTTTGGGAAATAAGTTTAATAATTGAAGTTGTATGTTCTTCAACTTCGTTTAATTTTTTTTCTTCGGATGCAAGTTCATAAAGCGCTTGAGAATAGCTTTTTGCAGAAGAATCTGAAAATCTATTTTTATCGCTCAATTTTTTTCCTTATTGGTTATGAGGTTTTTTAAAAAGTTGGATTTAATTAGCATATGAAATTAATCTCTTCAAGCGTCACATTGGCAAAAAAGCTTAATTAAAGGGCCTTAATTGAAGCTTATTGGGTCAACATCAACCGCTAGTTTTATTTCTTTATGATTTTTAAAATTACTTAAAATATTTGAGAGATGTTTTTGTATCTTTTGCGTTCTCTTAGACCTAATCAGAATTCTAAATCTAAAATTCTTATTAATTTTAAATATTGGGGCAATCACAGGTCCTAGTATTTTAGCATTTAAATTCTTTTCTAATATATCTTTCAATTTATAAGCAAATGTTTCAATTTTTTTTTCACTTTTTCCACTTAATATAATAGATATAAATCTTTCAAATGGTGGTAAATTATTTTTTTTTCTTAGTATTAATTCTTTATCTAAAAATATATCAGGATTTACATTTGTAATTTGTGATATTACATTTGATTTAATATTATAAGTTTGAAAATATACTGTGGCTGGTTTTCCAGTCCTTCCAGCTCTTCCTGATAATTGATGATATAATTGCAAATTTTTTTCTGCAGCTTTTAAGTCATGCCCTTGTAAAGTTAAATCTATATCAATAACAACTATACAATTTAAGTTTGGAAAATGAAATCCTTTAGAAATAAGCTGAGTACCAATTAAAATTTGAATTTTATTATTTATTATTTTTTCTAAAATTTCTGAAGAAGACTTTTTATTTATGGTATCACTTGAAAAAATAGTAGTTTTTTTATCTGGAAAAATTTTTTTTACTTCATCATAAATTCTTTCAACTCCAGGTCCACTAAATACATATTCACAATTTTTATTATCATTACATTTTCTAATTAATTTTTTTTTGTAGCCGCAGTAATGACAAATTAAATTTTCTTTTTTTTTATGATAAACCAAATTTATTGAGCAGTTGGGACATGCGTGTACTTTTAAACACTTTTTACATAAAACATATGGAGCAAACCCTCTTCTATTTACAAAAAAAAGCACTTGGTCATTTTTATCTAAATGATTTTTTACTTTTTCAATAGTTTTATCTGATATCCATAAACTATTTTTCAAATTATTTTTATTTAAGTTAATAATTTCATGGCTTGGAAGGTTTGCGTCTAAATATCTTTTATATAATCTTGAATGTAAATATTTTCCTTTTTTTATATTATCGAAAGTTTCTATAGAAGGTACCGCTGTCACTAAATTAATTGGTATATTTGCAAAAGAAGCCCTTGAGATAGCCATGTCTCTAGCATTATAAATTACTCCCTCATCTTGTTTATAAGATTGGTCATGTTCTTCATCTACAATAATAATTCCAAGATTAGAAAAGGGCAGAAATAAAGATGATCTTGCTCCAATTAATACTTTAATTTTTCCTGTAGCAATACCATTCCAAATGATCTTTTTATTTTTTTTTGTTATGGATGAGTGCCAGATAGCAGCATCAAAGCCAAAAAACTCTTTAAATTTTTTTTGAAATTCTCCAGTTAATCCTATTTCAGGTAGCATAATTAACCCTTGAAAGCCTTCTTTTATTTTTTTTTTTAAGCTATTAAAATATACGATCGTTTTTCCCGATCCCGTTGTTCCTTGAATTACATGTACTCTAAATTTATTATCATTTATTGTTACATCGTTTACTGAATTTAATTGCTCATTAGAAAGCTTTATTTTATTGGGTTTTTCATATTTATTATATTTTTCTAATTCTTCGTTATTTTGTGTCTCGATAGCCTCATTGCTCAATAAATGTAATTTTAATGACATTCCTATTGGAACTATATTGTATTCTGAAAACCATTTTAGAAAATTAATTGTTTCCAAATTAAGAGGAGGAATTTGTAATTTTCTAATTACATTTTTTATTAAATATTTTTTGTTTTTATTTTTTTCAAATTCATCCCAAACAATTCCAATTTTTTTACTTTTCCCAAATGGTACTTCAACATAGTCTCCCAATTTTAAATTTAAATTCGAAGACTTATAAGTAAATGGATGATCAAATATATTTGGTAATAAAATTGGAACTTTCATATTTTCATATGAAAATATACTACGAGTGAATTTGTCTTTTTTCTACTGATAAAGCTGCTTCTTTCACAGCTTCAGAAAAAGTAGGATGCGCATGACAAGTTCTGGCAATATCTTCAGAGCTAGCGCCAAATTCCATTGCTATAGCCATTTCTGCAATCAATTCTCCAGCATGTGGGCCTATCAAATGAACACCTAAAACTTTATCTGTGGTTGCATCAGCTAAAATTTTTACAAAACCATCTGGTTCATTAATTGCTTTAGCTCTTGAATTTGCCATAAAAGGAAATTTTCCAATTTTATATTTTTGATTTTTTTCTTTAAGTTGTTCTTCAGTTTTACCAACTGATGCTACTTCTGGTGTTGTGTAAATAACAGCAGGTATAACTTCGTAATTAACATGTCCGGATTGACCTGAAATTAATTCTGCAACAGCTATTCCTTCTTCTTCAGCTTTGTGGGCTAGCATTGGACCCTCAATAACATCACCAATAGCATAAATATTTTTTATGTTTGTTTGATAATTTTTACTAACTTTAATTCTTTTCTTTTCATCTAATTCTATTCCTAACTTTTCTAAATTCAGATTTTTTGTATAAGGTTTTCTTCCCACGGAGATCAAAACTACATCGCTTTCAAATTTTATTTTTTTTCCTTCTTTGCCTGAGGTTTCAATTATAACCCCATTTTTTGACTTTGATATTTTTTCAACTTTTGTATTTAAATGAAAATTTAAACCTTGCTTCTTCAATATTTTCATAAATTCATTTGAAATTTCTTTATCCATACCTGGTGTAATATGATCTAAAAATTCAACTACATGAACTTCTGAACCTAATCGTGACCAAACAGATCCCATTTCTAAACCAATATAACCACCACCAACAACTAACATTTTTTTTGGTACAGATTTTAATGATAGCGCACCAGTAGAAGATATTATTTTTTCTTCATCAAATTCTATTCCTGGAAGAGGCATAGGTTCTGAACCAGTGCTTATAATTATATTGTCAGATTGAATATTTGTTTCTTTATTTTCTTTGTCTACAATTGTTATTTCAGTTGGCGATTTTAATTTACCAATTCCTCTAAAATAAGTTACCTTATTTTTTTTGAATAAAAATTCTACGCCTTTTGTCAAATTCATTACAGCTTTATCCTTATTTTCCATCATTTTTTGAAGATTTAGTTTAACTTCACCAACTTCAATTCCAATTTCTGAAAAATTTTTTGCTTTATGAAAATTTTCAGAAAGATTTAGTAAATTTTTTGAAGGTATACATCCAATATTTAAACAAGTTCCTCCTAAAGTTCCTCTGGATTCAATACATGCAGTTTTAATACCTAATTGAGCTAATCTTATTGCGCATACATAACCACCTGGACCACCTCCAATTATAGTTGCTTGAAATTTGTCTGCCATTTTAGAGATCTAAAAATAACTTTCCTGGGTCCTCAAGATTTTCTTTTATTAACTTTAAAAAAGAAACTGAATCTTTTCCATCAATTATTCTATGGTCATACGATAATGCCAAATACATAACTGGTCTAATTTCGATTTCTCCATCTATAGCAATTGGTCTTTCAACAATATTATGCATTCCAAGAACTCCTGATTGTGGTGGATTAAGAATTGGAGTTGAAAGCATAGAGCCATATACGCCTCCATTACTTATCGTAAATGTTCCACCTTGTAAATCATCAATAGTTAATTTTCCATCTCTAGCCTTTTCAGAAATTGTTTTTATATTTTTTTCTATTTCTGCAAATGATAGTTCATCTGCATTTCTTATTACTGGAACAACTAAACCTTTTTCAGTTCCAACAGCAAAACTAATATTATAATAATTTTTATATATAATTTCTTGACCTTCTATCTCAGCATTAATTGCTGGAAACGATTTTAATCCAAGTACACAAGCTTTAACAAAAAAGGACATGAAACCAAGTTTTATTCCAAATCTTTTTTGAAAATCTTCTTGGTTATTTTTTCTCATTTCAATGATACTTGTCATATCCACTTCATTAAATGTAGTTAACATTGCTGCATTCTCTTGAGCTTCTTTTAATCTTTTTGCAATAGTTTGTCTTAGTCTGCTCATTTGAATTCTTTCCTCTTCACCATATTTTAATTTTCTTTCGGATGGCTGTGGGGCTGATCCCATTAAACTAATTAAATCACCTTTTAAAATTTGACCAGACTTACCTGTTCCTTTAATCGATTGTATATCAATCTTGTTTTCTTCTACAATTTTTCTTACTGCAGGAGATAATACTTTTTCACTGATTATTTTTTGTTTACTAGATATTTCTTTTGTTAAAACTAATGGCTCTTCCTTATTTGAAGTTAATGGTTTTTCTTCAGTTAAAACTAATGGTTCTTCCTTCTCTTCATTTTCAAAAATTTTTGGACTTTGTTTTTTTTCTTTGTCAAAATTAATTATATTATCTTTTAGCTTTTCTTTAGGTTTCTCACTATTTTTATTATCTTCTTGTTTTTTAACTTTAGATCCGGACGTTATTTCTCCTAGAACAGCACCAACTTCTACAGTATCGCCATCTTTAAAATTAATAGCTGATAATATTCCTTGAATAGGAGATGGAACTTCTAAATTAACTTTGTCTGTCTCTAGTTCTACAATGGCTTCATCGGCATTAATATTATCACCTTTATTTTTCAACCATTTAGAAACTGTTGCTTCCGTAATACTCTCTCCTAGTATTGGTACTAAAATTTTTTCTGTCATTTTATTTAAAAACTATATCAATTATTTCTTTTTGTTGAGCTAAATGTCTTTTTGCATATCCAGTAGCTGGGGTTGCATCAGGATTTCTCCCAATATAAGAAATTTGTCTATTTTTAGCTTTTATATAGTCTAATGTCCATTGTATATAATCTCTCACCAACAACCATGCACCCATGTTTTTTGGCTCTTCCTGGCACCAATAAAATTTAGCATTTTGTGCAAAAGGTTTGATTTCTTTTACTAAGCTTTTTGCTGGAAATGGATAAAGTTGTTCAATTCTAAATAAAATAACATCATCTTTTTTTAATTTTTCTCTCGCAGATAAAAGATCAAAATATATTTTTCCTGAACATAATATTACTTTTTTTATTTCATTATTTTTTTTTAATTTAATAAATCCTTTGGTTTTTGGATCCATTGAATGGTCCCATAAAACTCTATGAAAAGAGTTTTTCTTACTAAAATCATCAATTTGTGAAACACAATATTTATTTCTTAGTAAAGATTTTGGTGTCATAATAATTAACGGTTTTCTAAAATCTCTGTGCATTTGTCTTCTTAAAGCATGAAAATAATTTGCAGGAGTAGTACAATTCATAACTTGCATATTATCATTTGAACACAACTGTAAGAATCTTTCTAATCTTGCAGATGAATGTTCTGGCCCTTGACCTTCAAAACCGTGTGGTAACAATAATACCAAACCAGACGCTCTTAGCCATTTTCTTTCTCCTGAGGAAATAAATTGGTCAATTATAACTTGAGCTCCATTCGCAAAATCTCCAAATTGAGCTTCCCAAATAGTTAATGTATTAGGTTCAACTAAGCTATAACCATACTCAAAACCTAAAACTGCCAATTCAGATAAAAAGCTATCAACTATTTCAAAATTCTTTTGCTTTTTTGAGATATTATTTAAAGGAATATATCTTGAATTATCAATTTGATTTCTTAAAACTGAATGTCTCTGACTAAAAGTTCCTCTTCCAGAATCTTGCCCAACAAGTCTTACTGGATATCCTTCTTCTAATAATGAACCAAATGCAAGTGCCTCAGCAGTAGACCAGTCAATTCCATTTCCCTTATTCATAGAATTTTTTCTAGCTTCAAAAATTTTTACTATAGTCTTGTGAATATTTAGCTCAGTTGAAAGCGAGTGTATTCTATCTGAAATTTCTAAAAGCTTTGAAGTTGAATAGCCTGTATCTCCTCTTTTATCTTGTCCTCTTCTTGGCTTATATCTTGACCATGTTCCTTCAAACCACTCAATTTTAGGCTTATAATCTTTTGCATTTTTGTATTGATCATCAAGAAGATCTTTAAATTTTTTAATTTGATTATTTAAATCTTCAGATGAAATAGTTTTATCTTTAATTAATTTATTTCCATATATTTTTACAGTTGATAGATGAGATTTAATTTTTTTATACATTAATGGTTGAGTAAATGAAGGTTCGTCTCCTTCGTTGTGGCCAAATCTTCTGTAACAAACTAAATCAACAACTACGTCTCTATTAAATTTAAGTCTAAACTCAGCAGCTATTCTAGCTGCATATACAACTGATTCTGGATCATCACCGTTGGCATGTATAATTGGTGAATCTACCATTTTTGCTACATCAGAAGGATGTGGGGATGAACGAGCAAATCTTGGACTTGTTGTAAATCCAATTTGATTATTAATTATAAAATGAATCGTCCCACCTGTATTATGTCCGGGCAAACCTGACATCGCAAAACACTCTGCAACAATACCTTGGCCAGCAAATGAAGCATCGCCATGGATTAATATAGGAATTACTTTTTTTCTCTCTTTATCGTTATGAAAAAATTGCTTTGCTCTTGTTTGTCCTAAAACAACTGGGTTTACAGCTTCTAAATGAGATGGATTGTCTGTAAGACTTACATGAACTGAATTACCGTCAAATGTTCTATCTGATGATGCTCCTAAATGGTATTTTACATCACCAGCATTATCATCATCTGATGCGGAGTCTATTTCTCCAGCAAATTCATTGAATATTCTTTTATACGATTTTTGTAAAACATTTGCCAAAACATTAAGTCTTCCTCTATGAGACATTCCAATTTTGACTTCTTTTACTTTATTTTGACCACCAATTTTTATTATTTGCTCTAGTGCAGGAATTAAGCTTTCCGCTCCATCTAGACCAAATCTTTTTGTTCCAACATATTTTGTATGTAAAAATTTTTCAAATCCCTCAGCTTGAATAATTTTATTCAAAATAGCTTCCTTGCCATTTTTTGTAAATTGTAAAGCGTTTTCATCTTTTTCAACTCTATCTCTAAACCATTTTCTTTCTGTTGGATTTGAAATATGCATATATTCATAGCCAATTTTTCCACAATAAGTTTTTCTTAAGAAAGATAAAATCTCTTTTATAGTTGAATAATTTCTATTCGCTATTCCATCTAAATAAATTTTTTTATTATAGTCCGCTTTATTAAATCCATAACTTTCTGGATGTAATTCATCTAAATATTCAATTTTTCTTAATTCTAATGGATCAAGATTTGCAATTAAATGTCCTCTTTGCCTATAAGATCTAATTAGTGACACTGCTCTAATCGATCTTCTGTTTTGTTCAGAAAGTTCTTTTTTATGAATTACACTTGTTACATTTTCTTTTGATAAATTATTTTGTTGTTTATCAAGATTTTTTTTAATTGTGTCTATATCGATTTTTTTCTTTATAGGACTCCATGAAGGTCCATTTATTTCTTTTGCAATTATATCAGCTTCATCTCCTATTTCTAAAAAATATTTTTTCCAACTTTCTGGCAAATCAGAATCTTTATTAATAAATTTAAGATACATCTGCTCAATAAAAGCACTGTTGCTTTTAGATAAAAAAGAGGTTTTTTGATATTCTAAGTTTTTTGATGATGCCATCTAGTGATTTAGTATATTACTTAAAGAGTATTTTTCAATTAGACAATTTTTTTAGTAGAGTTTTTCCAATGTCTGCGGGCGATTTTGCAATTGTTATACCACAATCTTCCATTTTTTTTATTTTATCTTCAGCTCCACCTTTTCCTCCAGAAATTATTGCTCCTGCATGACCCATTCTTCTCCCTGGAGGAGCTGTAATTCCAGCTATAAATCCAACCATAGGTTTTTTTATTTCATGCTTTTTAAAAAATTCAGCTGCTTCTTCCTCGGCTGTTCCACCTATTTCGCCTATTATTAATATAGATTTTGTTTCTTCATCTTTTAAAAATAAATCTAAACAATCTATAAAGTTTGTCCCATTTATGGGATCGCCACCAATTCCTATACAAGTTGATTGACCTAATCCATTATCAGTAGTTTGCGATACAGCCTCATAAGTCAAAGTTCCAGACCTAGATACAATTCCTACAGAACCTTTTTTATGAATATTTCCAGGCATTATGCCAATTTTACATTCTTCAGGTGTAATAATTCCAGGGCAATTTGGACCAATTAGTCTTGAACCAGAATTGGCTAATTTTTTTTTAATTCTTAGCATGTCTAAAACTGGTATACCTTCTGTAATACAAGCAATTAATTCAATAGATGCTTCAACAGCTTCTATAATAGCAGAAGCAGCAAATTTTGCTGGAACATAAATCATAGAAGCATTTGCACCAGTTTTTTCTTTTGCTTCTTTAACGGAATTGAAGACTGGTTTTGATAAATGCATTTGACCACCTTTTTTTGGTGTTACACCGCCAACTAAATTTGTTCCATATTTAATAGCTTGTTCAGAATGAAAGGTACCATGTTTCCCTGTAAAACCCTGGCATATTACTTTTGTATTTTTATTAACTAAAATTGACATTTTATTTTACAGAATTAACAACTTTTTTTGCTGCATCAGACAAATCGGATGCAGATATAATTTCTAAACCTGAATTATCCAATATTTTTTTTCCTTCTTCAAATTTTGTTCCAGCTAATCTAACAACTAAAGGAACTTCAATTTTAATCTCTTTAGCTGCATCTACAACTCCTTGAGCAAGAACATCACATCTCATTATACCTCCAAAAATATTTATTAAAATTCCTTTTACATTTTTATCTGATAAAATTATTTTAAATGCTGCTGAAACTTTTTCTTTTGATGCTCCTCCGCCGACATCTAAAAAATTTGCTGGCTCTTCTCCATGTAATTTAATTATATCCATTGTTGCCATTGCTAGACCTGCACCATTAACCATACATCCTATTTTACCTTCTAATTTTATATAAGATAAACCATGCTTGCTTGCTTCTATCTCTATCTCTTCTTCCTCATTTAAGTCTCTTAAATTTAAAATTTCTGGATTTCTAAACAATGCATTGTCGTCAAAGCTCATTTTTGCATCCAGACAAATAATTTTATTATCTTTAGTTAAAATCAAAGGATTTATTTCTACAAGATTAGCATCTATATCAATAAACATTTTGTATATTGATTTAATCAAATTTATAGCTTGTTTTTTTGCATCTAGGTTTAAATTAAATATTTCTACAATTTTTTCGCAATCTTTATCTGATATTTTGTCATCTAAATTAATTTTTGTAGTTACAATTTTTTTTGGTTTATTTTTTGCAACATCCTCAATATTCATTCCACCTTGATCACTTGAAATAAATGCAATCTTAGAACTTGCTCTATCAACTAAACATGAAAGATAAAATTCTTTTTCAATTTCTGAAGATGACTCAACATATAGTCTTTTAACTTCTCTTCCTTGAGGTCCAGTCTGGTGAGTTATCAGTTTTTTTCCTAACATTTCTTTAGCAGCAGAATTTAATTCTTCTATTGTATTTACAATTTTTATTCCTCCTGCCTTTCCTCGTCCGCCAGCGTGGATCTGTGCTTTTAAAACAAATTTTCCAGTTTTTAATGATTTTGCCTTATGCAATAATTCTTCAACTGAATGTGAAAAAATACCTTCGGGTACAATTGCACCATATTTTTTTAAAATTTCTTTAGCTTGATGCTCGTGAATATTCATTATTACTTAGAAAGATCTTTATCTATTGCTGAAGCTGCTTCCCATAATTTTTTAACTGCTTCTATTGAATGCATAAATTGACTTTTTTCTTTTTCATCTAAATTTATTTCTTCTATTTTTTCTACGCCATTCTTTCCAATTATGACTGGAACTCCTGCAAAAATATTTTTAACACCATACTCGCCATTAAGCTGTACAGCACATGGAAGTAATTTTTTTTCATCTTTTAAATATGCTTCAGCCATTTGAACTCCTGATGCTGCTGGAGCGTAAAATGCTGAACCTTTTTCAAGATATTTAACAATTTCAGCACCACCATCTCTAGTTCTTTGATTGATTTCCTCTAATCTTTCTGATGATATTTTTCCCTCTTTAACTAAATCCAACAAAGGTTTGCCCAAAACTTTTGTAAATCTTGGTAACGGAACCATTGTATCTCCATGGCCGCCCATAACCATTGCTTCTATTTCTTTTACTGGTATTTTAAGTTCAAGTGACAAAAACAATTTAAATCTTGAACTATCCAATATTCCTGCCATACCAACAACTCTATTTGCTGGAAGTCCTGAGTATTTTTGAAAAGCCATAACCATAACATCTAATGGATTTGTAATACATATTACAAATGCGTTAGGTGAATTTTGTTTTATACCTTCTGCTACCTGTTTTATAATTTTTAAATTTATGCCTAATAAATCATCTCTACTCATCCCAGGTTTTCTTGGAACTCCCGCAGTTATAATAATTACATCAGAGTCTTTAATATCGTCGTAATTATCTGTTCCAGATAATTTAACATTAAAACCATCGACTGATGATGATTGAGCTATATCTAATGCTTTTCCTTTAGCAATACCACTTGCAACATCAAACATTACTACTTCATCTACTAGTTCCTTTAAACCAATTAAGTGTGCGAGTGTTCCACCAATTTGTCCAGCACCAATTAATGATATTTTTTTTGACATATTCTTACTTCATTGTAGGCATAACAAATTCAGGATCTGATCTTAATCCAGATGGCCATCTTGAAGTTATTGTTTTAAGTTTTGTATAAAATCTCACACCTTCTACTCCATGCATATGTTGATCTCCAAATAAAGATCGTTTCCAACCACCAAAACTATGAAATGCCACTGGCACGGGTATAGGTATATTTATACCAACCATTCCAATTTTAATATTGCTAGCAAACGTTCTTCCAACATCTCCATCTCTAGTATAAATACTTGTTCCATTGCCAAACTCATGATCATTAATTAGCTGAGTAGCTTCATCAAAATCTTTTACCCTAACTACAGATAGTACAGGGCCAAAAATTTCTTCTTTATAAATTCTCATATCTTTTTTAACATGATCAAACAAACATCCTCCTATATAGTAACCGTTTTCATAGCCTTGTAGTTTTAGGTTTCTTCCATCAACTACTAATTTTGCTCCTTCTTTAACCCCTAGGTCAACATAACCCTTAACTTTTTCTAAATGCTCTTTTGTAACTAAGGGTCCCATTTCAGATTTTTTATCCATACCTGGGCCAACTTTTAATGTTTCAACTTTTTTTGATAATTCATTAACCAAGTTATCTCCAATATTTCCAACTGCAACTGCCACTGATTGAGCCATACATCTTTCACCAGCAGATCCATAAGCTGCACCCATCAAACCATTTACGGCCTGATCTAAATCACAATCAGGCATTACAACACAGTGATTTTTTGCACCGCCCAAAGCTTGAACTCTTTTTTCATTTTTAGCTGCATTCTCATAAATATATTTTGCAATTGGTGTTGATCCTACGAAACTTACGGCTTTAATATCTTTATTGATTAAAATTGCATCAACAACTTCCTTATCACCATTTATTACATTAAATACTCCATCTGGTAGCCCAGCTTCTTTGAATAATTCTGCTAATTTAATTGAAATAGAAGGATCCTTTTCAGATGGTTTTAATACAAAAGTATTTCCACAAGCAATAGCCATTGGAAACATCCACATTGGAACCATTGCAGGAAAATTAAATGGAGTTATACCTGCACAAACACCAAGTGGTTGCCTAATTGACCAACTATCAATATCTGTTCCAACGTTTTCTGTAAATTCTCCTTTTAAAACTTGAGGAATTCCACAAGTAAATTCTACTACCTCGAGTCCTCTTATTAAGGAACCTTTTGCATCTTCATATACCTTGCCATGTTCAGAGACTATCATTTTGGTTAATTCATCAGAATTTTTTTCTATTAATTCTTTAAATTTAAACATAATTCTTGCTCTTTGAATTGGGGGTTTTAAAGACCATGTCTCAAAAGCTTTTTTTGCTACGTTAACAGCTTGATCTAAATCTGATTTTAAACCTAATATTACTTCTGACTCTTGTTCTCCAATTGCTGGATTAAATACTTTTCCTCTTCTAGTTGATTTTCCTGGAATTATTTTCCCATTTACGAAATGTTGAATTAAATTCATGGCCAAAATTATTTAATTAAGTAATTAACTTGTTGCAAGCATTTTCTTTATAGACGCTATTGCTTTTGCAGGATTTAAGCCTTTTGGGCATGCATTAGTACAATTCATAATAGTATGGCATCTATAAAGCTTTAGTTCATCAGCAACTTTCTTTAATCTCTCTTTTCTATCTTCATCTCTACTATCTATAATCCATCTATATGCTTGCAATAAAACTGCTGGACCTAAATATTTATCTCCATTCCACCAATAACTTGGGCAGGAAGTAGAGCAGCATGCACACATTATGCATTCATAAAGGCCATCTAATTTTGATCTATCTTCTATAGATTGTAAGTTTTCTTTACCTTCTTCTTTTTTTGAAACTTTAAGCCATGGCTCAACTGACTCGTATTGTTTATATAAAGTACTTAAATCTCCAATTAAATCTTTTTGAACTTTTAAATGAGGTAAAGGATAAATATTAATTTCACCTTTAATTTCTTTATGAGGCTTTGTGCATGCTAAGCCATTTTTTCCATCCATATTCATTGCACACGAACCACATACACCATGGGCACATGATCTTCTATAAGCTATGGATGGATCTATTTCATTTTTAATTTTATTTAAAAGATCTAATACTTTTGATGGACAATTATCCATATCAACCTCATATGTATCGATACGAGGATTTTCACCACTAGAAGGATCCCATCTATAAATATTTACTTTTCTAATATTTTTTGAACCTGTTTTATCTTTATAAAATTTGCCTTTTTGAACTTTAGAATTTTTAGGTAAATTTATTTGTACCATTAGTAAACTCTTTCCTGAGGTGGAAAATATTGTACATCATTTGTTAACGTTGATCTATGTACATCTCTATAAGAAATTTTTGTTTCACTCCCTTTACACCAAGATAATGTATGTTTCATAAAATTATTATCATCTCTTTTTGGATGATCTTCTCGTGCATGAGCTCCTCTGCTTTCTTTTCTTTCATATGCAGAATCTAGTGTAACTATTGCTTGTCTTATTAAGTTATCAAATTCTAAAGTTTCAACTAAATCGGTATTAAAAATTAAAGATTTATCTTTTACTGATATTGAGTCCATTCCTTCAAATGGTTTTCTTATTTCCTCTACTCCTTCTTTTAAGGTTTTTTCAGTTCTAAATACTGCACACTTTGACTGCATAGTTTTTTGCATAGCTAATCTTAAATCAGCAGTTCTATTAGTTCCATTTCCATTTCTTAATTTTTCAAACCTCTCTAAGCATTTATCTGTCTCTGAATTTGAGATTTTCTCATGTGGAGTTCCTGGTTTCACTAGTTCTGCGGCCCTTTTTGCTGCGGCTCTTCCAAAGACAACTAAATCAATTAATGAATTTGATCCTAATCTGTTAGCTCCATGAACTGAAACACATGCTGCTTCACCTATTGCCATAAGTCCAGGTACAATTTTTTCTGAACCATTTACTGTTAAAACTTCAGCTTTATAATTTGTTGGAATTCCACCCATATTATAATGAACTGTAGGAACAACTGGTATTGGTTCTTTTGTAACATCAACGTCGGCAAATAATCTTGAAGATTCTGAAATTCCTGGAAGTCTTTTCTCAATTACTTCTGGATCTAAATGATCTAAATGGAGATGAACATGATCTTTTTCTTTTCCAACACCTCTTCCTTCATTTATTTCAACTGCTATTGATCTGCTTACCACATCTCTAGATGCAAGATCTTTTGCTTTTGGAGCATACCTCTCCATAAACCTTTCACCTTTAGAATTCAATAAATATCCTCCTTCTCCTCGAACTCCTTCTGATATTAAAGTTCCATGTCCATAAATTCCTGTTGGATGAAATTGTACAAATTCCATATCTTGTAAAGGTAAACCGGCTCTTAAAACCATGGCATTTCCATCACCAGTACAAGTATGAGCAGATGTGGATGAGTAATATGTTTTTCCATATCCACCGGTTGCTATAATTGTTATATGAGATCTAAATCTATGAATAGTTCCATCATTTAAATTCCAAGCTATTAAACCTTTGCACTCACCGTCTTTCATTAATAAATCTAAAGCAAAGTATTCAATAAAAAATTCTGTATTATGCTTTAATGCTTGTCCATACATAGTATGTAAAATGGCATGACCTGTTCTATCTGCTGCTGCACAAGTTCTTTGAACAGTTTCATTTCCATAATTTTTAGTCATTCCACCAAAAGGTCTTTGATATATTTTTCCATCTTCAGTTCGACTAAATGGAACTCCATACCTCTCTAATTCTAAGACTGCTCGTGGAGCTTCTTTGCACAAATATTCTATGCTATCTTGGTCACCCAACCAATCAGATCCTTTGACAGTATCATACATATGCCATCTCCAATCATCTTCTCCCATATTTCCAAGGGCTGCTGAAATACCTCCTTGAGCTGCTGATGTATGACTTCTAGTAGGAAAAACTTTTGATATACACGCTGTTTTTAATCCAACTTCACTAAGGCCAACCGCAGCTCTTAAACCTGCGCCTCCAGCTCCAAGAACAACAACGTCATATTCGTGATCTATAATTTTATATGAACTCATAAACTCAATCTAAATAATATAAATAATGTTGATATAGGAATTACTATAGCAGACAAATATAGTAATTTATTTGCGACATTTTTTAATTTTTCATTCTCAATATAATCCTCAAAAACCTCACTAATGCTTAGTGCAGAATAAAAATAAGCAAAAATAATAAATAACGAGAAAATAAATTTTGTTGGTTGGTTAGTAAAAAATAATAATACTTCTTCATACGATTTGTCATAAAAAGAAACTAGGTTAAATAAAAACCACAACATTAAAGGAACTAATATAACTGAACTTATTTTTAAAAAAATCCATTTTTTTGTAGCATTAATCATAAAATTATATTTATTCCTAAAATTAAAATTGTTAAAACAACTGATCCAAATATAGCTAGTAAACCAGTTATATTTGAAGTTTTTATTTCAAAACCATATCCTAAATCCCAAAATAAATGTCTAATTTCACATAAAACTTGAAAAGAAAAAGACCAAACTGTTCCAACAATAAAGAATTTACCTAAATATGTTTCAAAGAATTTTTGAATTAAATCATAATTTGTATTACCTAAAAGCAATAATGTTACCCAAAAACAAATTAGGGTTATAATAATTATATTTATAATGCCAGTTATTCTGTGAGAAATTGAAACTAAAGATGATATATGCCAATTATAAATTTGGATATGTGGCGATAAAGGATTATCATTTTTCATTATTTATTTTTAATATATGCTTCAGCTATTTCAACTGAATTTAATGCTGCACCCCTTAATAAATTATCAGATACACACCAAAGATTAATTGCTTTATTATTGCTATTATCTTTTCTTATTCTTGAAATGAAAGTTTCATTTTTTCCTTCTGCTTCTAATGGAGTTATGTATCCTTCATCTTTTCTTTCATCAACGACTTCACAACCTTCAGCACTATTTAAAGCATTACGAATTTTTTCAATAGTAAATTCATTTTCAAATTCTATATTAATTGACTCTGCATGAGAAACTAATACTGGAATTCTTACACACGTCGCGGTTATTTCTATATTTTTATCTAAGATCTTTTTTGTTTCATTAACCATTTTTAATTCTTCTTTTGTATAACCTTCGTCTGAAAAAGAATCAATATGAGGAATTGCATTAAAAGCAATTTGTTTGGTAAAATTTTTTGAAACAATTTTTTTATTCTCTAACGAAAGTTTAGTTTGCTCAAGTAATTCATCCATAGGAGCTTTTCCCGCACCTGAGGTAGATTGATATGTAGAAATTATTACTCTTTTAATTTTAAATAAATCGTGCAATGGTTTCAAAATTATAACAAGCTGAGCTGTTGAACAATTTGGATTTGCAATTATATTTTTTTTCATATTTTTTATATCATTTGAATTAACTTGAGGAACTATTAAAGGAACATCAGGATCCATTCTAAAAAAACTTGAGTTATCAATAACAATAGATTCTTGAGCAGCAGTAGGAACATATTGTTCAGAGATTTTTCCTCCTGCTGAAAAAAAAGTAATATTAGCTTTTGAAAAATCGAAATTTTCTAGATTTTTAACTTCAATTTCATTGCCTTTAAATTTTAATTTTGATCCTGCACTTTTAGAAGATGCAACAAAGTATAGATTATCTATTGGAAAATTTTTTTTTTCTAGAACCTCTAATATTTTTCTTCCAACATTTCCTGTTGCACCAACAATTGCTATATTCATGATGATTTAGTTATACTAAATGAAAGGTAAATCGCAAACTTTTCCCTCAAAAGTACTATCATTTATTGATATTTTAAATGCCTGAGAAACTTCGTAGTGGGGCTTATTTAGCATTGCAATTCCTATTACTTTTTTAAAATGTGGAGAATATACGCCAGACCTAACTTCTCCTATTTTTGAACCTTTATCATCTATAAGATCTATAGATTTTGATACACTTATTTCTTTTGTATCAATTATTACCCCCATCAACTTTCTATTAATACCTTTTTGTCTAACTTCTTTTAATTTTTCTTTACCAAGAAAATCGATTTCGGTATCTAAATTTACATATTTATCTAAACCACACTCAAGGGGGTTATCATTGTTGTCCATATCATTCCCATAGGATAGTAAAGCACTTTCGATTCTCTCAATTAAATTCGGACATCCTGGCTTAACATTAAATTCTTTTCCAACTTCAAATAATTTATCGTATAGAGCTAGACCAGATTTTGTATTTTCAACATAAATCTCGTAGCCACCTTGTTTTGACCAACCTGATCTTGCAATCAAATGTTTTACTCCAGAAAATTCAAAATAATCAAAGCCAAAGAATTTCATCTCAGTAATTTTTTTTCCAAATATTTTTTCCATAAGCTTAAATGATTTTGGTCCTTGTACTGCTAAAATATCAACGTTTGGTTCAAATATTTTAACATCAAATTTATTTCCAATTGCTAATCCTTTTGCAAATAAAATTACGTCAGAATCCGCAATTGAAATCCACCATCTTTCTTCACCAAGTTTTAGAATTACTGGATCATTTACCAAACCTGCATTATCATCTATAATTGGACAATAGTAGCATCTTCCTATTTTAGATTTTGATAGATCTCTGCAAGTCATTAATTGTACTAACTTTCCTGAATCTTTCCCAGAAATTTCAACTTGTCTTTCTCCAGCAACATCCCAGACTTGTACATTTTCTTTTAGATGATGATAGGAATCTTCCAAAGATCCAAATGCTGCTGGCAAAAGCATATGATTATAAGATGTATAAGCAGTCACGCCTTGCTTTTCAATTCTTGAAGTATAGGGCGTGCTTCTAAGTCTCCTAGATCTTGCTATAGAATAATTTTTCATATTTTAAAATTTATTATTCTTTAGCCTTTTTTCTTAGTTCAAATTTTTGAATTTTACCTGTTGATGTTTTTGGAAGTTCACAAAACTCAATTTTTTTAGGGACTTTAAAACCTGCTAAAGTTTCCTTGCAAAAACTTATTAGCTCTTCTTCAGTAACATTTTTGTCTTTAACTTTTTCAATAAATGCACAAGGAACTTCTCCCCATTTTTCATCTGGTTTTGCAACAACTGCAGCAATTGAAACACCTGGATGTTTAGCCAAAGTATTTTCAATTTCAATTGAAGAAATATTTTCACCACCAGATATAATTATATCTTTTGATCTATCTTTTATTTTAATGTAACCATCTGGATTGGTAACTGCCAGGTCACCAGAATGAAACCAGCCATTAGACATAGCTTTATCTGTGGCTTCTTTGTCTTTAAAATAGCCCTTCATTACAATATTGCCTCTTATCATGATTTCTCCAATCGTTTTTCCATCCATTGGGACAGGCTTCATTGTTTCAGGGTCCATAACCATAGCATCTTCTGTATTTGGATACCTTACTCCTTGTCGAGCTTTTATTTCGTTTTTTTTATCTTCATCAAAAGAATTCCACTCATCGTTCCAAGCGCATTGCAAAATATGTCCATAAGTTTCTGTAAGTCCATAAACATGCATTACTTCAAAACCTAAAGCTTGCATTTTTTTAAATATTATACTTGGAGGAGGGGCGCCTGCCGTTAAAACATAAACTTTATGATTTAATTTTTTTCTATCAGATTCAGCTGCTCCTGTTATCATATTTAAAACAATTGGTGCTCCACCAAAATGAGTAATTCCATGTTTTTCTATTAATTCGAATATTTTTTTTATATCTATGGCTCTTAAACATATTGTTTTTCCATTCAACATTGGAACTGTCCATGGATAGCACCATCCATTGCAATGAAACATTGGTACAACTGTTAAAAAATTTAATCTATTTGGCATGTTCCAAGCAACAGCACTACCAGTAGACATTAAGTAAGAGCCTCTATGGTGATAGACAACTCCTTTAGGATTTCCAGTTGTTCCAGATGTATAACTTAGTGAGATTGCCTGCCATTCATCTTTTGGTCTTTTCCAAATATAGTTATCATCTCCTGAATTTAAAAAATCTTCATACTCTTTATTACCAATTTTTTTTAATAAAGATTGATCTGCAAAATCATCTTGAATATCTATAATTATTGGTTTTGATTTAATTTGGCTTAACGCCTTTTCAATAACTGAATGAAGCTGTCTATCTACAATTAAAACTTTTGCTTCACTGTGATCTAAAATATATGCAACAGTTTTTGCATCAACTCTGCTATTAATTGTATTTAAAACTGCTCCTGTCATCGGAACTGAATAATGAGCTTCAAAAATTTCAGGAGTATTAAACGCCATCACAGATACGGTATCTCCCTCGCCAATACCTATTTTTTCTAAAGCACTAGCAAACTTAGTACATCTTTTATATACATCAGTCCAAGTGTAACTTCTACTTTCATATACTAAAGCTTCATAGTTTGGATAAATATCTTTTGCTCTTTCTAAAAAACTTAGCGGTGTTAGTGGAACAAAATTTGCATCATTTTTGTTAAGATTATTTTCGTAATGATTCATATTATTTAAAGTTAAAGTTCATTATATATTCACTTCCTGTAGCGGCAGTTTTAAAATGATTTTCCATCCTTGGCAATACTCTTTTAAAATAAAATTTTGCAGTTTGAATTTTATCTTCATAAAATCCTTTATTGCTATCATAATCTCTAAAGCTAACCTCCAAAACTTTTATCCATGCATGAGCTATAGAAACAAATCCCAATGACTTTAAATAATCATTGCATGCAGCACTAGCGTCATCTTTTGAGTTTTGTATTTTTTCTTTAATCCAAGATGTAAATTTATTTAGTATTTCTATATGAATATTTAAATCTTTAACAAAAGGTTTGATTTTTTCGTCATCAATATTGCAGTCATTTTTGATCATATTTAAATATTTATCAATAATATCACCATTTTTATTAACTAATTTTCTAAATACTAAATCTGCAGCCTGAACAGAATTTGTTCCTTCATAAATTGGTGTAATTCTATTATCTCTATACAATTGTTCAATACCTTGATCTTTTGTATAACCATAACCTCCATAAACTTGCATTGCATCACTTGTTATTTCCATTCCCAAATCTGTAAACATTGTTTTAACCACAGGAGTCATTAAAGAAACAAAATCTGCTGCCTCATGTCTAACTTTTTCATCATTGTGATTAAGACTAACTTCGGTTTGTTGAGATAACCAAAAACAAAGTGCTCTTTCTCCTTCAATTATAGATTTCATATTTAATAAAGATTTTCTAATATCAGCATGATCAATTATATAATCAGCGCCATTAGTAGATTTACTATTATTTGTTTTTCCTTGTTTTCTCTCTTTAGCATAACTTACTGAGTTTTGATAAGCAATTTCAGAAATGCCTAAACCCTGTATTCCAACAACAATTCTTTCTAAGTTCATCATAGTAAACATAGAATTGAGTCCTTTATTTTTTGGTCCAATCATATAACCAACAGCATCATCAAAGTTTAATACACAAGTAGCAGAACCTTTGATTCCCATTTTACTTTCTATCGAACCGGTAGAAATGCCATTTCTTGATCCTATAGATCCATCATCGTTGACTTTAAATTTAGGAACTAAGAACAAACTTATCCCTTTGGTTCCCTTTGGAGAGTCTGTCGCTCTTGCTATAACTAAATGGATAATGTTTTCTGTTAAATCGTGATCTCCTGAAGTAATAAATATTTTTTGCCCATTTAATTTAAAAGTACCATCAGATTGTTCTTCTGCCTTTGTTTTTAATAAACCCAAATCTGTTCCACAAACTGGTTCTGTTAAACACATCGTCCCACTCCATTTTCCTTCAACCATTTTGGGTAAATATTTATTTTTTATTTCTTCAGTTGCGTGATGATGAATGCAATTATATGCACCTATACTTAGTTCACTATATAATTTAAATGATAAACTTGCAGATGAAAGCATTTCATCAAAGAAAGCGCTTACAGTTTTTGGCATTCCTTGCCCTCCATATTTAGGATCACAAGAAAGTGATGTCCATCCATCTTCTATAAATTTAGCATAAGCTTCTTTATACCCGGGAGGAGTTCTTACAACTCCATTTTCCAGAATTGTTGGATTTTCATCTCCAGATTTAGCGAGAGGTAGAATTATATTTTGGTTAATTTTTGCAGCTTCATCTAATATATTTTTTACCAATTCAGAGTTGACTTCTTTATATTTTTCAATTTCATTGTAATTTTTGTTATTTCTTAACTTATCGAAAAGAAACATCATATCTTCTATTGGAGCATTATAAATTGGCATTATATAAGTTTAGAATAATTGATTAGTTATTGCAATTTTGAAATTATCGCATCACCCATTTCAGATGTTGATACTTCTTTCATTCCTTTAGATAAAATATCTTTAGTTCTAAGTCCCTCATCTAAAACATTTTGAACTGCTTTTTCTAAAGCATCTGCTTCCTTATCTAAATTAAGTGAATATCTTAAGGCCATTGCAAAACTTAATATTGTTGCGATTGGATTGGCTACACCTTGTCCAGCTATATCGGGTGCTGAACCATGTATAGGTTCGTACATAGCTCTTATTTTACCGTCCTTATTCTTGGCTCCTAAAGATGCTGAAGGTAACAATCCCAAAGAACCAGTTAACATAGACGCTTGATCAGATAACATATCTCCAAATAAATTATCAGTAACTATAACATCAAACTGTTTTGGATTCCTTAGTAGTTGCATAGCACAATTATCCGCAAGCATATGATTTAATTGTACATCTTTAAATTCTTTTTCATGTAATACTTCAACTTCTTCTCTCCAAAGTAAGCCCGCTTCCATTACATTTGATTTTTCACATGATGTAACTTTATTTTTTCTTTTTTTAGCTAAATCAAATGCAACTCTTGCAACTCTTTGGATTTCACTTGAAGTATATGTGTGGGTATTAATTCCTTTTCGTTGACCATTATCAATTGGTTTAATTCCTCTTGGCTCACCAAAATAAATTCCACCTGTAAGTTCTCTAACAATCATAATATCTAATCCAGAAACAATTTCAGGTTTAAGAGTTGAAGCATCAACTAACTGTTTAAAACATATTGCAGGTCTTAAATTTGCAAAAAGCTTTAGCTCTTTTCTTAATTTGAGTAAGGCTCTTTCAGGTTTTTTTGAAAATTCTACATTATCCCATTTTGGACCTCCTACAGCACCAAGAATTACGGCCTCACATTCTAAAGCCTTATAAAAAACTTCATCAGTTATAGGTGTTCCATGCTTATCATAAGAAGCTCCACCTGCTAAATCTTCATCAATTTCAAAATCTAGTGATTTATTTTTATTAAACCATTGAATAATTTTTTTAACTTCTCCAATAACTTCAGGTCCAATTCCATCACCTGGTAATAATAAAAATTTTCTTTTTTTAACTTTAATCATTAAAAATCCATGGTTTAGATATTTTTAATTTTTTTTCAAAAGATTCAATTTTTTCAGATTTTTCTAATGATAATGCAATATCATCCAATCCTTCAATTAAACATTTTTTTTTAAATTGATCTAAATCAAATTTAATTTCATTATTTCCAAAAATTATTTTTTGTTCATTTAGATCTATTTTAATTTCTTCTTTTCTTAAAGAATACTCAGAAATTTGTTTTATTTCTTCTTCATCAATTTTAATTGGTAGTATTCCATTTTTAAAACAATTATTATAAAAAATGTCTGCATAGCTTGAGCTAATTACACATGTAATTCCAAAATCAAGCAATGCCCAAGGCGCGTGTTCTCTGGAAGAGCCACATCCAAAGTTTTTTCCTGCAATTAAAATTTTAGACTGATTAAATGGCTTTTGATTTAAAACAAAATCTTTTATCTCATTCCCTTCGTCATCATACCGCATTTCAAAAAACAAATTTTTTCCAAGACCAGTTCTTTTTATTGTCTTTAAAAATTGTTTAGGAATTATCATATCTGTATCAATATTAACTATTGGTAAATATGCAGGAATACTTGTAAGTTTATTAAATTTTTGCATTAATTTTGATACTTTCTAACATCATCTAAATTACCAGAAATTGCAGCTGCTGCTGCCATGCCTGGACTAACCAAATGTGTTCTTCCGCCTCTTCCTTGTCTACCTTCAAAGTTTCTATTTGAAGTAGAGGCGCACCTTTCACCTGGTTTTAACTTATCTGCATTCATTGCTAAACACATAGAGCATCCTGGCTCTCTCCACTCAAAACCTGAATTTATAAAAATTTTATCTAACCCTTCTTGCTCAGCTTTTTCCTTAACTAATCCAGAACCTGGAACAACCATCGCGTTAACGTGTTTTGCAATTTTCTTATCTTTCAATATTTTTGCTGCTTCTCTTAAATCTTCAATCCTGCCATTTGTGCAGCTACCAATAAAAACCTTATCAATTTTAATATCTTGAACCAAAATATCGGAATTTAACCCCATGTATTTTAATGATCTTTCTATTGAGTTTTTTTTATCTGGATCAGTTTCATTTTTTGGATTTGGAACTTTTCCATCAATTGTAACTACATCTTGAGGTGAAGTTCCCCAAGTAACCATTGGTTTAATATCTCTTCCATCCAAGTTTATTTCTTTATCAAAATTAGCTCCCTCGTCAGATTTAAGATCGCTCCAATATTCTAAAGCTTTTTCCCAGCTATCTCCTTTTGGTGACATGGGCTTATCTTTTAGATAATCAAAAACTTTTTGATCAGGTTGAATTAAACCAGCTCTTGCTCCACCTTCTATTGTCATATTACAAATAGTCATTCTGTTTTCTACACTCAGATTAGAAATTAAGTCTCCTGCATATTCAATTACATAACCTGTTCCTCCAGCTGTTCCAATTTTTCCAATGATTTGCAAAATTACATCTTTTGAAGTTACTCCAATAGGTAGTTTTCCATTGACGTTAATTCTAAAATTTTTTGATTTTTTTTGAACTAAAGTTTGTGTAGCTAATACATGTTCGACTTCTGAAGTTCCAATTCCAAAAGCTAAAGCTCCAAATGCTCCATGAGTTGCAGTATGACTATCACCACAAACAATAATGGTTCCAGGTTGAGTAAAACCTTGCTCCGGACCAATTATGTGAACTATTCCTTGTCTTTTATCATTCATTCCAAAAATCTGGATTCCAAACTCTTTACAATTTGAATCTAAAGTATCGACTTGTATTTTTGACTCTTTATCTGAAATACCTTTAGTTCTATCAGTTGTTGGAACATTGTGATCTGCTACAGCTAAAGTAAGTTTTGGCTGTCTTACTTTTCTATTAGAATTTCTTAAGCCTTCAAATGCTTGGGGGCTAGTTACTTCATGAATCAAATGTCTATCAACAAAAAGCAATGAAGTCCCATCTTCTTGTTGATGAACAAGGTGTTCTTTCCAAATTTTATCGTAAATTGTATATGGCATTTAGAAAAAAATTATTTTTTTTCTTCAGGAATATCTTTTTTAATTTCTTCTTTTTTTGTTTCAGCTTTAGAGGCTTCTAGTTTTTCTCCTGAAGTTTTTGGTTTATCTGACACTTTTTCTTCAACAACTGGTGCTAAATTTTCTTCAGTAACTACTTCGGGTTTTGATTCAACTTCAATACCTATTTTCTTTTTTATTTTCTCTGTAATTCTAGCTGATTTACCTGTTCGATCTCTTAAATAATAAAGTTTAGCTCTTCTAACTTTTCCAGATCTAATGACTTTTATTGAGTCTACTATTGGACTGTATAAAGCAAAAGTTCTTTCTACTCCTTCTCCAAAAGATATTTTTCTAACTGTAAATGATGAGTTTAAATCTCTATTTTTTTTTGCAATACAAACACCTTCAAAATATTGAATTCTATCTCTTTTTCCTTCCGTAATCTTAACCCCAACCTTAATAATATCCCCAGGGAAAAAATCTGGAAGTTTTTTTTCTGCAGAAATTTTCTTTACATTTGCTATGTTGATTTCTTCTATCGTTTTCATGTTTAAGTTTATCAAATTAATTCTTTTTATATTTTTGCCACAAATCTGGTCTTCGGTCGCGTGTTATAGCCTCAGATTGAGATAAACGCCAGTCTTTAATTTTCGCATGATCTCCTGATAATAGTACATCTGGAACTGTTTTTTTCTCCCAAATTTGAGGTTTTGTATATTGTGGATACTCTAAGAGTCCATTCTCAAAGCTTTCTTCTTCAACTGATATTTCATTTCCAAGAACTCCGGGTAATAATCTTATAATCGAGTCTAAAATTACAAATGCAGCACTTTCTCCACCAGATAAAATAAAGTCACCTATACTTATTTCTTCTATGTTTCTAGACTCAATAACCCTTTGATCAACACCTTCAAAATGTCCACATATTAAATTAATAGTTCTCTCTTTTGAAAGTTTTTTTGCTAATTCTTGATTAAATAATTTTCCTTTTGGGCTTAAATAAATTATTTTTTCATTAGAATTTATATTTGAATCTAAAGAGTTTGCAAGAACGTCTGGTTTTATTAACATTCCTGAACCTCCACCATAAGTAGTATCGTCTACTGTCTTATGTTTATCAGTTGCATAATCTCTAATATTTACCATATCTAATTTCCATATTTTTTCAGACAGAGCTTTACCGTACAAACCTTTTCCAAGTGGGCCAGGAA
>CACJRJ010000003.1 GCA_902595725.1 uncultured Pelagibacteraceae bacterium | reverse complement strand
ATTTGAATTTTTTAGCGAAATTAGTTTTTTTGAAGAAAATACAACTTTAATTTGTGATTCCGGATTTAATTTCAACCAATCTGGGAAATTCCAGGAAGTAAATTTCTTCCAAAAAAAAACAAAAAATAAAGGCTTTTTTGAAAAATTTTTTCACTTTTTTAGATAATATTGTATTTTCTTGTAACATTTGTTGTATTTTTTCATATTAGCTAAACATGTATTTATAGAGCATGTCAGCTCTAAAACAAAAAACTTTAAAAAATAAAATTAAATTTGAAGGGGTAGGACTTCACAAAGGTCAAAAAGTTTCAATGACAGTATTCCCCTCACAGCCTAACACAGGAATAGTTTTTAAAAGAATAGATCTTAAAAATAATAATATCGTAATACCCAATGTTTTTAATGTTTCAAATGCAACACTTTGTACAACTATTACAAATGAAAATGGTGTATCAGTTTCCACAATAGAACATTTAATGGCTGCACTTTACGGATTGGGAATAGATAATGCGGTTATTGAAGTTAATTCTCAAGAAGTTCCAATAATGGATGGTTCAGCAAAAGTTTTTGTAGATAAATTTTTAGAAGTGGGTTTTAAAATTAGTGAAACTCCAATTAAATTAATTAAAATTAATAATAAAGTTGAAGTTGAAGATGGATCAAAGCATATATCAATTGATAAGACTAATGTTAGTCTAGAAATAGATTTTGAAATAAAGTTCAATAATTCCTTTATTGGAAACCAAAGAAGAAAAATCAATATATATGAAAATGATTTATCGGATATTTTTGATTCAAGAACATTTTGTTTATATGAGGATATTGAGAATTTAAGAAAAATGGGTTTTGCAAAAGGAGGAAGTTTAAATAATGCAGTTGTTGTAAAAGATAATGAACTATTAAATAAAGAAGGATTAAGAAATAATTTAGAATTTGTTAATCACAAAATTTTGGATTGTATGGGAGATCTATATTTAGCTGGATTTAAAATAATCGGATCAATAAAATGTTCGCAGGGAGGACACAGTTTAACCAATCAACTATTACGCAAAGTATTTAAAGATAAGAGTAATTATTCAATATTTGAAATTAAAGAAAAATCTATTCCTCATACTTACATCAATAAATTACCATTAAAATCAATAGCATAATAATTAGAATTTTTTTTAAATTCTGATAAGAATTTATAATGAGTAAATTTCTTAAATTTATTTTAATTATTACTTTAATTCTTATAACTAATTGTAAAAATAATTCTGAAAAAAAGGTTTCAGTTATAGAAGAAAAAGATCTAGATCTTCAAATGATTGATTCATATAAAGAAGGTCTTAAACTACTAGAAGATAAATTTCCTTTAGAGGCTGCAAAAAAATTTAGTGAAGCAGAACTTTTATATCCTCAATCAAAGTGGGCACCAAGGTCATCTTTGATGTCAGCTTATTCTTATTATTATGGATCTTACTATGAATACTCAATCGAAGAATTAAAAAGATTTATTAACATCTACCCAAATCATGAGCGCCTAAGTTATGCTTATTATTTACTTGCAATGAGTTACTATGAACAGATAGCCGATGAGAAAAAGGATTTAGGTTCCATTATTGATGCAAAACAAAATTTTCAATTTATTATGGATAATTATCCAAATTCAGATTTTGCTCTAGATGCTGAATATAAATTAGAATTAATTCAAGAAATTTTAGCTTCAAAGGAAATGTATTTAGCTAAATATTATATTGAAAGAGAAAAATGGATACCAGCAATTAATAGATATAAAAATGTTATAAAGGAATACGATACAAGTATTTATGTGGAAGAAGCTTTGCATAGGCTAGTAGAAATTCATTATAAAATTGGCCTAATAGAAGAATCAAAAAAATATGCAAGTTTGTTAGGTTATAATTATCAATCAAGCGAATGGTATAAGGAGTCTTATAAAGTATTTAATAAAGATTATAAAAAAATTTCAAAAAGAAAAAAAGAAAAAAATAAATTATCAACTTTAGAAAAAATAAAATCAATTCTAAAAAATGAAAAATAGGAATTTAATTAAAAATTCATATTTTAAAAAAATAAAAAAAATCAACGAGTATAATAAATTATATTATGAAAAAAGTAGACCAACAGTATCAGATGCAGAATATGATAAATTAAAGAAGGATGTTATTGAATTAGAGAAAAAATATATTTTTTTAAAAAGCAAAAATTCACCATCCTTATTAGTTGGAGCTAAACCAGCAAAAAATTTTCTTAAATCGAAGCACAGAGTAAAGATGCTTTCACTTTCAAATGCATTTGGCCATGAAGATTTAAAAAATTTTGAAAAAAAAATATCTAATTTTCTAAATTTAAAAAAAAGTCTCAACATTGAATACAGTGTTGAGCCAAAAATAGATGGGATTTCAGCATCTTTAACATATAAAAATAATAATTTTGTCTTAGGTTTGTCAAGAGGAGATGGAACAGAAGGTGAGGTAATTACTGAAAATTTAAAAACAATTAAAGATATTCCAAAATACATTAAAGATAAAAAATTTCCTAAGGATATAGATATTAGAGGTGAAGTTTATATAGGAAAAGTAGATTTTGAAAAAATAAAAGATCGTTTTGCAAATCCAAGAAACGCAGCATCAGGATCTCTTAGACAAAAAGATCCAAATGAAACAAAAAAAATTCCTCTCAGATTTATTGCTTATACTTACGGATTTAATAGTGAAATAAATTTTAAAAAACAATCTGAATTTTTAAATCTTCTAAAAATCTGGGGTTTTAATGTCAATGAATTAAATACAGTTATTAGTGGGGTTGATAACTTGGCTAAAAATCATAAAGAGTTAGAAAAAAAAAGACACGAGCTAGATTTTGATGTAGATGGATTGGTGTATAAGATAAACAATTTAGATCTACAAAAAAGATTGGGCTTTGTTACTAATGCTCCTAGATGGGCGATAGCACATAAATTTTCAGCAGATAGTTCATTTTCAAAAATATTAAATATAGAAGTTCAAATAGGAAGAACTGGAGCATTAACTCCTGTTGCTAAAATAAAACCAGTTAATATAGGTGGGGTTATGGTTTCAAATGCTACTCTTCACAATGAAGAAGAAATAATCAGAAAAGATATTAGGATTGGGGATACAGTTAAAGTTGAAAGAGCAGGAGATGTAATTCCACATGTTCTTTCAATAGATTTAAAAAAAAGACCAAGAGATTCAAAAAAATTTTTATTTCCGAAAAACTGCCCTTCATGTGGTTCAAAAATAATAAAAGATTTTAATAAAATTTCAAAAAAATATGATGCAGTAAAAAGATGTTCAAGTGAAGGCTATAAATGTGAAAAAATTGCAATTGAAAAAATTAAACACTTTGTTTCAAAAGAAGCTTTTAATATTGAAGGATTGGGTAAAAAGGTTGTTGAGAAATTTTGGGATCTAAAATTTATAAAGTTACCATTTGATATATTTAATTTAAATTATAAAAAAATTGAAAATTTAGATGGTTGGGGTGAGCTATCTACAAATAATTTAAGAAAATCAATCGAAAAATCCAAAAATATTGGATTAGATAGATTTATATTTTCGCTAGGAATAAGGCATATCGGCCAAGAAAATGCGAGACTTTTGTCTAAATATTTTTTAAATGTAAAAAATTTCAACGACTTAACAAAAAATTTTAATTTTAGCTCTCTTGGAAATTTAGATGGTATTGGAGAAACTCAAATAAAATCGCTAAAAAACTTTTTTTCAGATCAGATTAATTTAAATGTAGTTGAAAAATTAATTTCAATTTTAAATATAAAAAATGTAATACAAAATACAAAAGGTAAACTACTAAATAAAACATTTATGTTTACAGGTAAACTTTCAAATATTAGCAGAGCTGAGGCAAAATCTCTAATAGAGGAAAATTCTGGAAAAATTTTGAGCAATGTAAGTAAAAAACTTGATTATCTAGTAATTGGAGAAAAGCCAACAACAAAAAAAGTTAAGCAAGCAAAAGAGTTAAATATACAAGTTATTAGCCAGTCAGAATGGGAAAAAATTTTAAATTAGACCTAAAAGCCATTTTTTTTCTTTAAAATTTAAAAATTTTGATATTTTTGCATAAGTATCCATATGATAGCTAAATAAATATTTTTTTTCTGATGTATTTAACATTTTAAAATTTATTAGATCGGTATCAATAGGTGCTAAAGTTAAATTTTTAAAAATCATTTTATTATTACTTTTTTTAACATAAATTAAATTTTCTATTCTAATACCAAATTTTTTCTTTTCATAATAACCAGGTTCATTGCTAAGGATCATGCCTGGTTTAATTTTTACGTTATTATATTTTGAAATAGCTTGCGGTCCTTCATGAACATTTAAAAAATAACCAACTCCATGGCCAGTTCCATGTCCATAATCTAAATTAATTTTATTTAAAAAATATCTAGCCTTCTTATCTATTTCTTTGCCCGTATTAAATTTATTTAAGTTAGTATTAAATACAGCAATATGACCCTTTAAAACTCTAGTAAAAATGTTTTTAATTTTTGCAGAAGGTTTTGAGAAACAAACAGTTCTTGTTACATCTGTTGTCCCAAATTTATATTGGCCTCCAGAATCACATAAAAAAATGTCTTTTTTATTAATTTTTCTATTAGAATTCTTATTTGCTCTATAATGAATTATTGCGCCATTCGGACCAGCGCCTGCAATAGTGTTAAAACTTGGGTATAAAAAATTATTATTTTTTTTTCTGAATTTTTCCAATTTTTTTTCTGCATCTATTTCAGTGAAATTAAAATTTTTTTTATTTTTTATCCAATATAAAAATTTTGTTAAAGCAGCGCCATCTGCAATATGGGCATCAATCATATTTTTGATTTCAGTTTTATTTTTAACAGATTTTAATGAGTAGCATGGGTCAATTTCATTCAAAATTTTAAACTTTGATAAAATAATATTTTTATTAAAAATTGAACAACTATTTTTATCAATTGAGAAATTTCTTCCTTTTAAGCTATGTATTACTTTTATAAATTCTTTAAATTCATAAAATTTTATTTTTTTATAATTTATTTTATTTTTAATCTTATTAATTTTTTTAATGTCTGAAAAAAAATGTATATTTTTATTATTAATAATTATTTGACAGTTTGGAATAGGACTATTTGGGTTATCAAATCCTCTTATATTTAATAGCCAAGCACAGTTTTCTGGTGCACTGATAAATATGTTATGAATTTTTTTCTTTTTAAGTATTAAAGATAATTTATTTAACTTTGTAGTAATTTTTTCACCAGCATCAATTTCACTTAAACAGTAAAATTCTTTTGATTTATAAATATTTTTTAAATTAAAAATTTCATCTATTAAGTTTTTGTAAACTGGTATTAAATTACAGCTATCTCCAAAATTTGATTTTAAACTAAATTCAGTAAATAATTTTGGATCAAATCCTAACGTAAGTTTAACTTTTCTTTTTTTTAATACTTCAAATGGTCTTATTTTAGGAATTTCAAATATTTTAAAATTTTTACCACATTCAATATTTGCTTGAAGCGTATATCTACCATCTACAAACAAAAAATTTTTATCTTTCAAAATTATTGCTAGGCCAGCTGAACCAGAAAATTTAGATACAGATTTTAATCTATTAGGAAAAGCATATTCTGAAAAAAATTCATCATTTTTAGGCACTATATAACCATCAATATTTTTATTATTAATTAATTTTTTCAATAAGCTCATCATCTGAAACTACCTTTTAATTTTTTTTTGATATCTTATCCATCCTGGACTTTTAATCTCACTTTCAAAATCTATATCTTGGTTAAAATCAAAATCACCTTCTTCATTTTCTTCAAAATAGTTGTTTTTTTTTATATTTTCATGTGGCAATTCATCAATAAATCTAGATGGCAGACTATCAATCCAATCGCCTTGATAAAATCTATTCATTGAAAATGAGATAATTGCCTGCTTTTTTGCTCTAGTAATTCCTACATAAGCTAATCTTCTTTCTTCTTCCAATCCTTTTTGTCCTTTTTCCTCAATTGATTTTTGATGAGGAAACAAACCTTCCTCCCACCCTGGTAAAAAAACAACATCAAACTCCAATCCTTTTGAGGCATGTATTGTCATTAAATTAACTTTTTTATCCTCCCAATCTTGGTCAAGGGAAGTCGCTAAAGCGACATGTTCTAAAAAGCTCTCCAAATTATCATACTCTTTCATTGCGTTAATTAATTCTTTTATATTTTCTAATCTATTTTCATTTTCCAAATCTTTTTTATTTTTTAACATTTGGCTATATCCAGATTCATCTAAAATAGTTTGTATTAATTTTATATGTCCTATTTTTTTATTTAATAAATCACTTCTCCATTTTGATAATAAATTTAATAGTGAGCTTAATCCCAATTTCGTTTTTGGCTTTATTTTATTTTCCTGGACCAGTGAAATTGCAGATTTTTCTAAAGATAAACCATTTTGTTTTGCATATTCATTTATCTGTTTAATAGTAGTTTCACCGATTGATCTTCTTGGAGTGTTAATTATTCTCTCAAAAGAAAGATCATCCTTACTTTGGTGTACAGATCTAAGATAAGCAATACAGTCTTTTATTTCAGCACGTTCATAAAATTTTGTACCTCCTATAATTCTATATGGTATCCCAATTTTTAAAAAGCGTTCCTCAAATTCTCTTGTTTGAAATATTGCTCTTACTAAAATAGATATATTATTTAAAGAATATTTTTTTTTTAATTTTTCAATTTCATCGCTAACGCCTATGGCCTCATCTTTTCCATTTCTAAAAGAATTTAATGCAACTAGATCTCCATCTTCTCCTTCAGTAAAAAGATTTTTACCAATTCTAGCTTCATTATTTGATATTATGTTAGATGCTACTGATAGTATATTTTGAGTTGATCTATAATTTCTTTCAAGCCTAACAATTTTTGTATTATCATATATTTTATCAAATTCTAAAAAATTTTTTATTTCAGCTCCTCTCCAGCTATAAATTGATTGGTCATCATCGCCCACGCAGCAAATATTTTGATTATGTTTTGCTAAATAGTTAAGCCATTTACTTTGAATCAAATTTGTATCTTGGTATTCATCAACTAAAATATATTTAAAATTCCTGGAGTACATTTCAACAATATCCGGATTTTTCTCAAAAATTTTTACAGAATGTAATATTAAATCACTAAAATCACAGGCATTTAAATCAAGTAATTTTGTCTGGTAAATTTTATATACACTTAAAAAATTCTTTTCTAATATTTCTCTTTTTTTTAATACTACGTTTTCAGGATACCATCCTTTATTTTTCCATTGGTCAATTATTGAAAGAATATATTTAGGTGATATTTTTTTTGTATCTATGTTTTCTACTTTTGAAATATTTTTAATTAATTTAACCTGATCATCCTGGTCAATTATTGTAAAGTTTGAACTTAAATTAACGGCCCTAGCATGCTTTCTTAAAAGTTTTGCACATACAGAATGAAAAGTGCCAAGCCAAGGAAGACCAACTGCTCCTTTTTTTAAAGTTTTGCTAATTCTATTTTGCATCTCTTTCGCAGCTTTATTAGTAAATGTTACTGCAAGTATTTGATTAGGATATGCATTTTTCTTTTCAATTATATGGGCAATTCTTGAAATAAGCACTTTAGTTTTTCCAGAGCCTGCTCCAGCTACTATTAAAAGAGGTCCTTCAATAGATAAAACAGCCTCTTTTTGTTTTTCATTAAGATTTTTTAAATATTCTAAATTTAACATTTTACTTCTTTTAGTGTAAATCCTATTTTCGACAACTATGAAAAATTACTTTTCCATGTTTGAGGATCAAATTTCCAATTTTAAAAATAAGAATCCTTTTGCTATAATTATATCACTAATTGTAATAGTTTTTTTAATATTATTGTATTTCACAATACCTACTTTTTATAATTATGAAAATTTTGATAGGGAAATCCAAAAAAAAGTAATTAAAGATTTTAAATTAAATCTAAAGAATATTTCTGGCGTTACATATTTGATGGTGCCAGCTCCACACTTTTTAATTGAAGAATGCGATATATATTTTGCAGATGATCCTGAAGAAAAAATCTTTAAAGCCAAATATTTAAAAATTAATATTTCTTCGAAAAATTTACATAAAAAGGAAAAAATTGAATTAAAAAATATCCATTTAAATAAAATTGATTTAGATTTACAATTTGTTGATTTAAAAAATTTTTATAATCATTTAAAAAATAATATTACAAAACCAATATTTATAAAAAATAGTAATTTTTTCTTTCGAAATAATAAAGATGAAATAATATCAATTTCAAAAATAAAAAATTTTGACTACTATTTCAAATTACAAAATAAAGAAAAAAAATTAAATATTATAGGAAATTTATTTGGTTCAGATTTTAAATTTAATTGGAAAAAAGATTTTTCAAATCCTTATATTTCAATTAGCGATGTTCAATTTAATAAACCAAAAATAAATATTTCAAATAAATTTAATAAAGAAAATATAGACTTTGTACTTGCAAATACAAATATCGAATTATTAAAAAATCATTTAGATTTAAGTTATAAATTTAATAAAAATAGTATTGAATTTCTAGATGATAAAATTGAAAAAATTAATCATTCTAAATTAATTGGAAAAATTGAGTTAGATCCATTTTTTTTTGATTTAAATTTAATTTTATCAGGAGTCCATATTCAGACAGTTTTAAATAATCTCTTTTTAAATTTATATAATACACAAAAAACTATCGACATAAATTTTAATGGAAATTTAAAAATAAATCTAAACGAGATTAATAATCGATTATTTGAAAACTTAATATTAAATATTAATTTTTTAGATGAAAAAATAAGTTTAAATAAATCAAGTATAAAATTAAAAAAAATAGGAAAAATAAATTTTTCTGATCCAACAATTTACGAGAGAAATCAAAAAATAATTATTAATTCAAAAATTAAATTTGATGTTGCCAATCAAGAGGAGCTTTATCGGAAATTTCTGATTCCAAGACAAAACAGAATAGATTTAAATAAAGTTTATTTTGAAGTAGAATATAATGTTGATGATAGAAATTATTTTTTATCTAGTATTAACTTTGACGAAAGTGAGAAAAATGAAATGACTTTTTATGAAGTTAAAAATATTCAACAACTAAATAGTATAATTTCTAAAGAATTTAAAAAAATTAACTTGGACTAGTCATTTTTTTTGGATCAACTATCCTATTGTAATCTTTTTCACTAATTAATCCTGATTTTAAGGCTTCTTCTTTTAATTTTGTTTTATTCTTCAAAGCTCTTTTTGCAATTTTTGCTGCATTATCATACCCAACATATGGAGCCAGTGCAGTAACTAACATCAATGAATTGTCTAATAATTCTTTAATTCTTTTTTTATCTGCTTTTAGTCCAGAAACACAATATTTTGCAAAACTTTTTGCTGAGTCTGACATTATATAAATTGACTGCAAAATATTATGAATAATTAATGGTTTAAAAACATTTAATTCAAAATGACCATGTGAACCTGCCATTGTTATTCCATTATGATTTCCGATTACTTTTACGCAAACCATTGTTACTGCTTCGCATTGTGTCGGATTTACTTTGCCAGGCATTATAGATGAACCTGGTTCATTTTCTGGCAAAATAAGTTCCCCATAACCTGCTCGAGGGCCTGATCCCAAAAATCTTATATCATTTGCAATTTTCATTAAACAAACTGCAGTTGTATTCATTGTTCCAGAAAAATTAACTATAGCGTCATGAGCCGCTAAAGAAGCAAACTTGTTTGGTGAGGGTTTGAAAGGAAGTTTTGTAATTTTTTTAATTTCAGAAACTATTTTTTTATCAAATCCTTTTTTTGTATTTAGTCCTGTTCCAACAGCTGTACCACCTTGAGCTAAAAAATATATTTCTTCTAAGGATTTTTTTATCCTTTCTATGCATTTTGTTAGTTGAAAGTGATAGCCAGAGAATTCCTGACCTAGAGTTAAAGGTGTAGCATCTTGTAGATGAGTTCTTCCAATTTTAACAATTTTATTAAACTCTTTCGATTTTTTCTTTAATTGTAAATTAAGCGAATTTAGACTAGGTATTAATTTTTCTCTTGCTTCAATTGCAATTGCCATGTGCATTGCTGTTGGAAAAACATCATTAGTTGATTGTGATTTATTTACATGATCATTTGGGTGAACAGGTTTTTTTGATCCTTTTTTTCCACCTAAAATTTCAATTGCCCTATTAGCAATTACCTCATTAACATTCATATTTGTTTGTGTCCCAGAACCTGTTTGCCAGACTTTTAAAGGAAAATGATTTATTAATTTTCCAGAAATAACTTCATTCGCAGCTTTTATAATTGTTTTGCTAATTTTTTTGTCTAGGTCACCATTTTTTTCATTTACTATTGCTGCAGCTTTTTTAATTATAGCGATTGATTTAATCACAATTGGTCTAACTAAAAAATCCCCAATATCAAAATATTTACTTGATCTTTGCGTTGAAGCACCCCAATACTTATCCACAGGTACATTAATTTGACCAATACTGTCATGTTCTTTTCTATTTTTCATAATTTAGATTTTGAATGTAATGCCATATTTCTTATACATTAAGTTTCGCAAGAATCAAATAGGAGCAATATGACAAATTTTGAAAAAGTAGGTGTCTTCATGAAAACATTTGGACAAGAAGTTAAGACAAAAGCTGAACTTAGTAATGATAAAATAAATGAGCTTAGAATAAGCTTAATTAATGAGGAACTAGAGGAATTAAAAAAAGCAATTAAAGATAATGATATTTTAGAGGTTGCAGATGCTTTAACTGACATTTTATACGTTGTATATGGAGCTGGTCATGCATTTGGAATCAATTTAGACAAATGTTTTAAAGAAGTGCAAGAATCGAATATGAGTAAATTAGGCTCTAATGGAAAACCAATTTACAATGAATCTGGAAAAGTTATGAAAGGTCCAAATTATTTTAAACCAGATTTAAGTAAATTTTTATAAATTAAATTTATTTAATCCAACTAGGTTTGATAATTTTTATTTTCGCATTTCCACAATTAAATTCATTTTTTTCATTAAAGTTTTCATTTAAATATTTAATTGAAGCAAAAGGAAATTTATTTTTTATTAAAATTTTGCCAACCTCATTATCTTTATATTTAATAATCTCATCTTTTAGCTCGCCTTCAATTAATTTTATTGGAAGTAATCTTTTTGATAGTTTGTTTTTTAATTTTATTCTTGCTGTATTCTCTTGCCCAACATAACAACCTTTTTTAAAATCTATTCCATTTAATTCTTCGAAATTGCACTCAATACCAAATATTTTATTTTTAAGTTGATCTGTATTTTTCTGAGCAATTCCAATTTCATGACTAAATTTATAATATTCATCTATATTTGAAGCATTTAAATCTAATTTTTTTAAAGATAAATATAGTTTTTCTAAATTAACAATAATTCTTGCACCTAATTCTTTTTTTCTAGGATCTAAAAAAATAGGATCTTCTCTGTTTTTGATGGTATACCCAGATATATCTTTTGCCCCTTCAAATTCTAAAAATTTATCATAACTTAATCCTGCAACTACAAACTCATTGCTTAAATTGAGTATTTCAACTTTAGATCTAAGTTTATATAAATCTAGCTGACTATAAAGGCTTTCAGTTTGTAATTTTTCGCAGTCTAAAAAATATCCATTTTTGTGTTTAACAATTAAAAAATCAAAAAGATATTTTCCTTGAGGAGTTAAAAGAGACGCAAAACAACTATTAGTTTCATTAACTTTGTTAATGTCATTTGTTATTAAATTTTGTAAAAATTCTTTAGTATCCTCGCCTTGTAAAAATAATATTCCACGATCTTCTAATATATAAACTTTTTTTTTATTCATAATTGAAAACAATCAATTTATAATATAGTTACTTTTGAAAAAAATGTTAGATCTAATAATAAAAAATGGGAAATGTTACATTAACGGTGAACTAAAGGATGCTGATGTTGCCATTAAAGAAGGAAAAATTCACCAGATTGGTCAAATTACAGATGAAGCAAAAGAAATAGTAAATGCTGAAGGACAAACTATTTTACCAGGATGTATAGACACACAAACCCATTTTAGAGAACCTGGATCAACTGATACAGAAGATCTTCATTCAGGAAGTAGAGCGGCTATTGTTGGAGGAATTACCGGTGTTTTTGAAATGCCAAATACTAATCCACCAACATCTAACAGGGTAGAATTTCAAAAAAAATTAGATCTCGCAAAAAATAGAATGTTTTGCAATTATGCATTTTATTTTGGTGCAACTGCCGATAACGCAAATGATTTATCAAATTTAAAAGATTTAGAGGGTTGTTGTGGAATTAAACTTTTTGCAGGATCTTCAACTGGTAATTTATTAGTTGCAGATGAAGCAGATATTGAGAAGGTGTTTCAAAGCAGTTCAAAAGTTGTTGCTGTTCATTCAGAAGATGAGGCAATTTTAAATGTTAATAAAAAATTAATTAAAAAAGGCGATGTTAACACGCATCCAGTTTGGAGAAGTGTGGAGTGTGCAATGTCGTCTACAAGAAGAATTGTAAGAATTGCTGAAAAATATAAAAAAAAAGCCCATGTTCTTCATGTTACAACAAAAGATGAAGTTGATTTTCTATCACAACATAAAGGAAATATTACATTTGAAATTACACCACAGCATTTAACGCTTTATGCTCCTGATTGTTATGAAAAACTTGGAACATTTGCCCAGATGAATCCTCCTTTAAGAGATAAAACTCATTATGATAGGCTATGGTATGCAATAAAAAATAATTTTAATGACACAATTGGGTCTGATCACGCCCCACACTTAAAAGTAAATAAAGAAAAAGAATATCCATATTCACCATCAGGAATGCCAGGAGTACAAACTTTAATGCCAGTAATGTTAAACCATATTAATGATGGAAAATTATCACTTAATCAATTAATAAAACTTGTTTGTGAAAATCCTGTCAAAATTTTTGGTATTAAAAATAAAGGATTTATTAAAGAAGGATACGATGCTGACTTTACAATTGTTGATATGAACAAAATAATTGAAATTAAGGATGAAAATATTGAAAGCAAATGTGGCTGGTCTCCATTTAATGGATACAAATTTAAAGGAAGTCCTATTGCAACAATAATTAATGGTAAAATTAAAATGAAAGATGGAAAGATAATTGGCGAACCGGACGGAAAACCAATGAAATTTAAATAACTCTTGAAGAAAAGCTATTAACCAAAACAACTCCAATTACTATTAAAAATAATCCTAAAACTGATTGCCAACTAAGACTTTGTTTAAAAAAAAAGTATCCAAATAGAGCAATTGTAAATATTCCCAATCCACTCCAAGTTGCATAAACAATTGCAATGGGAATTTTATGCAATACATGAGTAAGGCAATATAAAGCTGTTAAATAACATGTAGCGGCTATAACTGTTGGAATTATTTTTGTAAAATTTTGAGTAGATGGAAGAAGCAATGTACCTGCAACTTCACAAAAAATTGCAACAAACATAAAAAAATAAGCTTTTGTCATTATTTTAAAATATTATTATTTATTAAATCTTCCTTTATTTCATCTAAAATTGCTGGATCATCAATTGTTGCAGGCATTTTATATTCTTCCTTATCAGCTATTTTTCTAACTGTTCCTCTTAAAATTTTTCCAGATCTTGTTTTTGGTAATCTTTTTACAACTATTGCAGTTTTAAAAGCAGCAACAGGGCCAACTTTATCTCTTACCATTTGAATACATTCTTTCGATATAGCCACATTATCTTTTTGAACACCTGCTTTTAAAGCTATTAAACCAATTGGCAGTTGACCTTTTAATTTATCAGCAATTCCAATGACTGCACATTCAGCAACTGATTGATGTTCTGACAAAACTTCTTCTATAGCTCCAGTCGAAAGTCTATGACCAGCAACATTAATAATGTCATCAGTTCTTGACATGATCCAAATATAACCGTCATCATCTATATGGCCTGCGTCATACGTTTGATAATAACCTTCATAATTTGTCATATAAGTTTTTTTATATCTTTCATCAGCATTCCACAGGGTTGGAAATGTTCCAGGAGGCAGTGGAAGTTTTACAACAATATCTCCCATTTCATTTGGTTTAGCTAAAGTCTGATCTGGTTTTATAACTTTTACATCATAACCAGGAACCGCTTTACAAGCTGAACCGTATTTTGTTTTCATCATTTCTATACCTGTACAATTAGAACTTATTGCCCAACTAGTTTCAGTTTGCCACCAATGATCAATCACCGGAACTTTTAAAAGAGATTCAGCCCATTTAATAGTATCTGGGTCTGCTCTTTCTCCTGCAAGGAATAAGCTTTCAAATGAACTTAGATCATATTTAGAAAAAAATTTACCTTCAGGATCTTCTTTTTTAATTGCTCTGAAAGCTGTTGGTGCAGTAAATAAAGATTTTACTTTATAGTCTGAAATTATTTTCCAAAAAGCCCCGGCATCTGGAGTCCCGACTGGTTTACCTTCAAACAAAACTGTTGTACATCCTTTAAATAGCGGAGCATACACAATGTAAGAATGACCAACAATCCAACCAATGTCACTAGCTGACCACCAAACATCATCTTGATAAATATTATATATATTTTTCATTGTCCATTTAAGAGCAGCAATGTGACCACCAATGTCTCTTACAATTCCTTTTGGAATTCCTGTTGTTCCCGAGGTATATAAAATATATGCAAAATCATTTGCATTCATTTCAACGCAATCAACATTTTTTGCATACGACAAAGCTTCTTCCCAACTAATTTCATTAGGAGAATTTAATTTAACTTCATTGTCTGGTCTTTGGAACAAGATTAGTTTTTCAATTTTGTGTGATGCTAGTTTTAAAGCTTCGTCTACAAGAGGTTTATACTGAACTGTCCTACCAGGTTCAAAACCGCATGAGGCTGTAAGTAAAATTTTTGCTTTACTGTCATCTATTCTGCTAGCCAATTCATTTGAAGCAAAACCACCAAAAACTACTGAATGAACTGCTCCAATTCTTCCACAAGCAAGCATACCGATAACAGCCTCAGGTATCATTGGCATATAAATGATAACTCTATCCCCTTTTTTTATTCCTTGATTTTGTAACACACCTGCAAATTTTGAAACTTTTTCTCTTAATTCTTTGTAGGTGAATTTTTTTTTATTACCTGTAATTGGACTATCATAGATTAAAGCAGTTTTATCACCTCTGCCATTATCAATGTGAATATCTAAAGCGTTATAACATGTGTTTGTAACTCCATCCTCATACCATTTGAAAAATGGAGGCTTAGATTTATTCAAAATTTTTGAAGGTTTTTTAAACCAAAATATATCATCAGCTACTTTTTTCCAAAATTCTTCTGGATTTTTAATTGATTCGTTATAAATTTTTTCAAAATCTGATTTCATTTAAATTTTTTACTTTGATTTGTTTTTAGTTCAAAATTAAGTCTTGAGTTGTATTTAATTTTAAAAAGTTAGTAAAATCAATACAAATAAAGGTAAAAAAACTCTTCAATTAACTAAATGAATTTGTTATTTATCACCATACTTTGGATCTATTGCGGATAGGTCTATAGTTTAAATTTAAACTAAAAAAAACAACTGAGAGGGAGTTTTTTATGAAAAAACTTAAATTGTTTGCTCTTGCAGCTTTAGCTCTTGTGGGCTTTTCAGGTGCAGCAAACGCGGAGACAGTTCTTTTGGCTTCTGACGACTTTGTTGGAATTTCTTTTTGGGTAATTTCAATGGGTATGTTAGCTGCTACAGCTTTCTTCTTTATGGAGAGAGGTTCAGTAGCTGCCGGCTGGAGAACATCAGTAACAGTTGCAGGTTTAATCACTGGTATTGCATTCATCCACTACATGTACATGAGAGGTGTGTGGGTTCAAACTGGAGATTCACCAACTGTTTATAGATATATTGATTGGTTAATCACTGTACCATTACAAATGGTTGAGTTTTACTTAATCTTAGCAGCAGTTAGAAAAGTGCCTTCTGGCATTTTCTGGAGATTGCTAATTGGTTCAACAGTAATGCTCGTAGGTGGTTACCTAGGAGAAGCAGGATACATTAATGCAATGCTTGGCTTTATCATTGGTATGGCTGGATGGATTTATGTATTATATGAAATCTTCTCTGGTGAAGCTGGAAAAGCTGCAGCGAAAAGTGGCAACAAAGCACTTTCAACTGCATTCAGCGCATTAAGAATGATAGTTACTGTAGGTTGGGCTATTTACCCATTAGGTTATGTATTTGGTTACTTAACAGGTGGAGTAGATGCTGAATCACTAAACGTGATTTACAACTTAGCTGACTTTATCAACAAAATTGCATTTGGTCTAATTATTTGGGCTGCTGCAATGAGTGGATCAGGCGCAAGAAAGTAAATATCTAAGTAATATTTAATAGGGCGAGTATGTTTTGCATACTTGCCCTATTTTTTTTTACCCTTATATATTAATCAATGCCCAAGATTACATACATTGAACATAACGGTAAATCTCACACCATAGAAGTTTCCAATGGTTTAAGTGTAATGGAAGGTGCGGTCCAAAATAATATTCCAGGCATTGATGCGGATTGCGGAGGTTCGATGGCATGTGCAACTTGCCACGTTTATGTCAAAGAAGAGTGGTTTAATAAATTACCAAAAAAAGAAGACGGGGAAGAAGATATGCTGGATATGGCATTTGAGCCAAAAAAAAATAGTCGATTAAGTTGCCAATTAATGGTTTCAGATCAAATTGATGGATTAGTAGTAAACCTTCCAGAAAAACAAGTTTAATGATTAAAACAGATGCATTAATAATTGGAGCAGGTCCAACCGGGCTGTTTACAGCCCATCAATTAAAACTTATTGGTTTGAGTTGTGAGATAGTTGACAATCTTGACAAAATTGGAGGTCAATGCATTGAGCTTTATCCAGACAAGCCAATTTATGATATTCCTGCAATACCCGAGTGTACTGGTGAAGAACTGACAAATAATTTAATAGAACAACTAAAACCTTTTAAGATTAAATTTCATTTAAGTGAAAGAGTAGATGAAGTAAAAAAAAATAAAGAAATTTGGGAAGTTAAAACAAATAAAGGAACAAAATTTATCACTCCAAATATAATAATAGCTGGTGGAGTTGGTTCATTTGAACCAAGAAAATTTGCTCCTAAAGAATGCGAAAAATTTGAAAATAAATCAATATTTTACTCAATAAAAGATAAGTCAATTTTTAAAGGAAAATCAGTATCAATTTTTGGAGGTGGCGATAGTGCTTTGGACTGGGCAATTGAATTGTCGAAGGATTCAAAAGTAAATTTAATTCACAGAAGAGACGAATTTAGAGGAGCCCAAGCAACGGTAGATAAAATGAATGAATTAGTAAAAAGTAATAAAATAAATTTATTTACAAAACATCAGCTTAAAAGTGTAATTGGTAAAGAGAATTTGGAGAGCATTGAAATAGTGCATGATAATAAAGAGATCAAAAATTTAAAAACAGATTATATTTTAGGTTTTTTTGGATTAATTATGCAACTTGGACCAATAGCTAAATGGGGTTTAAACATTGATAAAAAAACAATTAGTGTAGATACAGAAAAATTTGAAACTAACCAAAAAGGTATTTATGCAGTTGGAGACATATGTACTTACCCAGGTAAATTGAAATTAATCTTATCAGGTTTTCATGAAGGCGCTTTGGCAGCTAGAGCATGTTTTAAATTGGCTAGACCCAATGAAAAGTATAGGTTTGAATTTACCACCTCTTCAAAATCTATTAAAGATAGACTTGGTGTTAAAGAGTGATTGAATTATTTGCTGCAGATACCCCAAATGGAAAAAAAATTAGTATTATGCTCGAAGAGATTAATTTTGAATATAAAGTAACAAAAGTTAATCTTTTAGAGGGTGAACAATTTAATCCCGAATTTAGAAAAATAAGTCCATTTAGTAAAATACCAGTCATAGTAGATCATGGTAATAAGGAAGCTATTTTTGAGTCAGGAGCAATATTAATTTATTTAGCTGAGAAAAGTAACAAATTTTATGAAATTGAAGATAGACTAAAAATTAATCAGTGGTTAATGGCCCAAATGGGATACGTAGGACCTATAATTGGCCAACATCATCAATTCCATCATTACAATCCTGGAAAAAGTAAATTTGGAGAGGAAAGATATTTTAAAATTACTAAATCTATTTATAAAGATTTAGATGAGAGGTTAGAACAATCAAATTATTTGGCAGGTGAAAATTATTCAATAGCTGATATTGCTACTTGGCCATGGATAGCTAGGCACGAATGGCATGATGTAGGCTTAAAGAATTATAAAAATCTTACTAGATGGTACCTAGAAATAGCTGAAAGAGAAAAAGTAGTAAAAGGCTATTGTTTCATGGATAAAGAAGCAAAAATTTCTCTGCCTTAACTGTCAGCAAAGATTTTTTCTTCTTTTTCATGTTTTTCTTGTGCTTCAATTGAAAGTGTAGCCACGGGTCTTGCCATTAATCTTTTTAACCCAATAGGTTCTCCAGTATCTTCACAAAAGCCATAAGTTCCTTCTTTTATTCTTTTCAAAGCAGAATCTATCTTTGATATTAATTTAATCTGTCTATTAATAGCTCTCATTTCAACATTTTTTTCAGTATAAGAACTTGCTTGGTCTACGATATCTGCAGATGTGCTATTATCATCCATAGAGCTATTGTATAGAGCTTCATTATTTGTTTTTATTAAGTCAACTTTCCAATCGGTTAACTTTTTTTTAAAAAAAGCTAAATGCTTTGCGCACATATATTTTTCTTTTTCTTTTGGAATGTAGGTTTTAGAGATTTTAACCATAGTCAAATTTTAAACGAGCTGAATATATTCATGAATAAATAGGTGTCAAGAAACCATTATTTGTATAAATTAAGTAAAATGGCTAAAAATAAAAATAATATATTGAAATTATTTTACATTTTTTTAGTAATCCATCTAATTATTTGGACAGTAATTCCAACTTTTACGAATAATAATTTACCATTAGATACAATTGAAGCTTTGGCCTGGGGAAGTAACTTAGATTGGGGATTTAATAAACATCCTCCAATGAGTGCATTCTTAGTTGAAATTTTATATCAGCTGTTTGGGACCAAAGATTGGGCTTATTATTTACTTAGTCAAATATGTGTTGTTCTATCTTTTTTTATTATTTGGAACTTTTCAAAAGAATTTTTAAAAAATCAAAGCTACAGTTTTTTATCTATTTTACTTTTAGAAGGTATTTTTTTTTATAATTATACCACTCCAGAATTTAATGTTTATGTGTGCGAATTACCTTTTTGGGCACTGACGGTATTTTACTGCTGGAAAGGTTTTAAAACAAATAAATATACTGATTGGTTATTATTTGGAATATTCGCAGCTTGTGGGATCTTATCACATTATTTGTTCGTTTATTTGCTCTTATCCTTAGATGCAGTTTTTCTCTATATGATTTATAGAAAAAAAATTAATTTTAAGTGTTTTATTTCATTAATCCCTTTTATTTTGATTATTTCTCCTCACTTAATTTGGTTAGTCGAAAATGAATATATTACAGTTACATATGGTCTTCATAGAACTGGAACTGGTGAACAAAATTTTTTGGATCACATTATTCATCCATTAATCTTTTTAGGAAAACAAATTGGAATACTAATACCTTTTTTCTTAATGCTTTTATTTTTACTAAGTAAATTTAAAACTAAATTTAATTTTAATGACAATAAATTATTATTTTTATTAGCAATAAATATTATTCCACTAACTCTAGTATTTCTAACTTCTATGTTTATGGGAGTTAAAATTAGAACTATGTGGATGACACCATTTTATTTATTTTTTGGGGTTTTAGTAATTTATATTTTTCAATCTCAAATTAATTTAAATAAACTCAAAGGTTTTGTGATCATGTTCCTAATTTTTTTTATTTTCTCTCCTTTTGCTTATGCTTTTATTTCAATTACTCAAAAAGACAAAAGAACGGATTATCCTGGAAAAGAAGAGGCTAAAAAGGCAATAGTATTTTGGAATAATAATGTCAATGTGAGTGGTGAATTAAGTTATGTCAAAGGAAATGAATGGATTGCAGGAAATTTATCATATCACCTACCAGGTAGGCCTAAATGGATTTATGATTCAAATGAAATCTTTATGTGTAATAAAAATTTAGAATGTATAAAATACAAGTGATTAATTATGAATATAAGTGATAAATGGAAAAAAATATTACTAGTTATAGTAATTGTTGCAGTTATTGAGTTTTCAGGTTTTGGGATTGTTGCATCTTTGCTAAGGCTGATAAGTTCTGCTAGCTAATGAAAATAAAAATATTAATACCAGTTTATAATGACTGGCAGTCAACTTTTAAACTATTAGAAAATATTAACTCTGAAGTTTTAAACTTGGGACATGAATTTTCTGTAATTATTGTAAATGATGCCTCAACAGAGTCTAGACCTGAATTATCTAAAAATTTAGACAATTTAAATTCCATTAAAATAATTAACATGAAAGAAAACAGAGGACACGCAAGGTGTAATGCTTCAGGTTTAAAGCATATTTATGAAAATGAAGAATTTGATTATGTAATTCCAATGGATGGAGATGGAGAAGATAGGCCTGTGGAAATTAAACAACTTGTAGATAATTTAAATTATCATCCTGACAAACCAATTGTCGGAGAAAGAATTAAAAGATCTGAGGGAGTTTTTTTTAAATTTTGTTATTTCACACATAAATTAATTACTTCTACATTTACAGGACAGTCAATAAAATATGGTAATTATACTTGTTTGCCAAAATCAATTGTTGAAAAAATGATTAATGAAAAAGCTACTTGGAGTAGTTTTTCAGGAGCACTTGCAAAGATAGCAAAAGATAGAGCTCCAATACCGTCAGAAAGAGGAAAAAGGTACTTTGGCCCATCAAAAATGAGTTTTAAAAACTTACTTATACATTCGCTATCTATTGTAAGCGTCTTTAAAACAAACGTCCTAATTAGATCTATATTATTTTTGATAGTTTATTTTTTTTTAATTCATCAAAACCTAACGCCAATTATGTTAATACCAATATTATTAGTTTTAATTTTAATAGTTTCAGTAATTATAATATCTAAAAGAGAAAATTTAGAAGAATTGAATAATTCATTAATAAATATTTCAAATATTGATAATTTAAAATAATGATTTTAACTACTGATCAAATTAAACACTTTAAAGAGGATGGAGCAATAATAATAAAAGATATATTCAAACCCTGGATAAGTATTCTAAGAGAAGGTTTTGAGAAAGTTTTAAAAAACCCAGGATCTCATGCTCGTGAAAATACAAGTATAAATGAAAGTGGTAGATTTTTTGAAGATTATTGTAATTGGGAACGGATTCAAGAGTTTAAAAAATTTGTGCAAGAATCTCCAGCAGCACAAATTGTTTCTGAAGCAACAAATTCAAAATCGATACAGGTTTTTCATGATCATATATTTGTTAAAGAGCCCAGTACAAGCAAACCAACTCCGTGGCATCAAGATATGCCATATTATTGCGTCGATGGAGAAGATACAGGAAGCTATTGGATACCACTTGATGAAGTAAATAAAGAAAATACTTTAAAATTAATATTAGGTTCTCACAAGTGGCCTAAACTTATCCAGCCTACAAAATGGTCAAATGATAAACCTTGGTATAAAAATAAAAATGATTTTATGGAAATGCCTAGTATTGAGACATTAAATAATAAAATAATGATACCTGATCTCAAATTAGGTGATGCTGTTTTATTTAATTTTAAGATTGTCCATGGAGCATCCGGAAATAATACTCAAATTAGAAGACGTGCTTTTTCAGCACGTTTCCTAGGCGATGATGTACGATATATAGATCGTGGTGGAGAAACATCCCCTCCATTTACTGGTATTAATTTAAAGACTGGAGATACTTTGCGGACTGACTGGTTTCCAATTGTTTGGAGTAGATAAAAAGTCATGATTAAAGTAATTCTCAAAAAAAATAAAATTGCAGCAGAAATAGTATGCGATGTTAAAAATTTAAAAAGTACCGAAATAAAAAAAATTAAATCTGTTTTAAATAATTGTGGAATGATTTATTTCAGAAATCAAAATTTGTCTTCAGAAAATTATTTGAAATTTGCTAAAAAATTAGGAACTCCAGCCGATTATCCGAGGTTAAAAGGTTTAAATTCTAGATATAGCAAAATAACTGTTGTTGAAAGAAAGGCCACAGATAAAGGACCAAGTTTTGGTGAGCAATTTCACACTGACTCAATTTATACAAAAAAGCCACCTCGATTTACAATGTTGTTATCAAAATTAGTACCTAAAAAAGGCCAGGCAAATACAGAATTTTCTTCACAATATTTAGCTTACAAAAATCTACCTCATAATATAAAAAAAAAACTAAAAAACCTAAAAGCAATCTATTCTTCCGAAGGACCTATATCGGTTACACTACAGGAAAGAACAAAGGAAAAAGGCAAACAAAAAAATGAATTAATTTCTAAACATGAAATAATAAAAAAAATTAATAAAAAATTAAGTATATTTTGTAGCCCAGGTCACTTTATAGGTTTTAATAATTTAAATAAAAAAGAAGAGATAAAATTAAAGAAGTTTTTATTTAAACACCAAATTAAAAAGAAATTTCAGTACTCTTTAGAATGGGAAAAAAATCAATTAGCTATTTGGGATAATAGATCAATGTTGCATCAAGCTACTTCCTTTAAAGGGAATAGAATAATGCATAGAATTACAATATACTAAGTTAATTTAATAAATATTCTGTCTTATTTTAAGCTTGCATTTTATTGAATAAGTTAAGAAAATACTTTTATAAAATATGTCTGACAGAATTAAATATTTTCTTGAAGAGAGCAAAATGCCAAAAACTTGGTATAATATTTCAGCTGATCTTCCAAAGCCACTTTCGCCAGTTCTTCATCCTGGAACTCTTAAACCAATAGGACCAGATGATTTAGCTCCGTTATTTCCAATGGCACTTATTGGACAAGAAGTTTCACTGGATAGAGAAATTGAAATTCCAGAACCCGTTAGAGAAATTTATAAACAATGGAGACCTTCACCATTGTACAGAGCAAGAAAACTAGAAAAGGCATTAGATACAACAGCTAAAATTTATTATAAATATGAAGGTGTTAGTCCAACAGGAAGCCACAAACCAAATACAGCTGTAGCGCAAGCTTTTTTTAATAAAGAAGAAGGTACAAAAAAAATTACAACAGAAACGGGTGCAGGTCAGTGGGGAAGCTCTCTAGCATTTGCATGTTCAATTTTTAAAATTGAACTTGATGTTTACATGGTCAAAGTTAGTTACGAACAAAAACCATATAGAAAAATGATTATGCAAACTTTTGGAGCAAATTGTTACGCTAGCCCATCAAATAGAACTCCAACAGGTAAAGCAATTTTAGAAAAAGATCCAAACAATACTGGAAGTTTAGGTATTGCTATATCTGAAGCAGTTGAAATGGCTGCACAAGATGATCATACGAAATATTCTCTTGGGAGTGTTTTAAATCATGTATTAATGCATCAAACGATTGTGGGAAATGAAGCAATAATGCAAATGGAAATGGCCGATGATTATCCAGATATATTAGTTGGATGCACAGGAGGAGGAAGTAATTTTTCAGGATTAGTATTTCCTTTTCTTGGAAAAAAATTTAGAGAAAAAAAAGATATTAAAGTAATAGCATGCGAACCAAAGTCTTGCCCAACTTTAACCAAAGGTAAGTTTGCATACGATTTTGGAGACACAGGAATGCGTACACCATTAGTCAAAATGCATACTTTAGGATCTCAATTTATGCCACCATCAACTCATTCAGGCGGTTTGAGATACCACGGTATGGCCCCTATGGTCAGTCATTTAACTGATATAGGAGCTATTGAACCAAAAGCATTTGGCCAAAAAGAATGCTTTGAAGCAGGTGTAAAATTTGCAAATGCCGAAGGTATTGTTCCAGCACCAGAAGCTACACACGCTGTTAAGGGTGCAATAGATGCTGCACTTGAATGTAAAAAAAATGGTGAAAAGAAAACTATTCTTTTCAATTTGTGTGGTCATGGTCATTTTGATATGCAGGCCTATGGTGATTATTTCAACAATAAGCTTTCAGATGATAAATATAATGAGGCTGATGCAAATAAAGCTTTAGAAAAACTACCTAAAATTGCATAGTAAAAAAATTAATCATTATTATTAATATTTATAACTAAAAAATAGAGTTGCTCTATTCACTTCTATTAATTAAATAACTCCATGTATTTTATAAATCCATTTAAAGGTTTAAGGCCGACAAAAGAAAATGCTTCATCAGTGGCTGTTTCTAGCACAGATCATTTATCGAAAGATTCTATTGTAGATCATAAAAACAACAATTCTTGGAGTTATTTAAATGTTTTTGGTGAAAAGGATAATTCTAAATCTAAAGAACAATTTGAATTAATGAAAAAAAAATCAATCTTAAAAAAAGATAAAAAAAATTCATTTTACATCTATAAAATATCAACAGGAAATCATTCACAAGTAGGAATAGTTGGAACTGCAAAATTGTCTGCTTATGACAACTTACATATACGAGGTCATGAAGAAATATTTTTTGAAAGATCTCAAAAAAGAATGAAACAAATGGATAATTTAAATGCGCAAATAGGTCCTATATATGCCGTGTATCCTGATAATAAACAACTTAATGATTTAATAGAAAAAGAGTTAGATAATTCCCCAGAATACTCTTTTGATGGCATGGATGGAAGTAAGCATGAGATGTGGGTTGTTAACGAAGAAAATAAAGTTTTAAAAATATCTGATTTATTTAATTCAATAAATAGAATTTATATTGCAGATGGACACCATAGAATGGATGCATTGTTAAAACTTTCAAAATTTAAACAACATAAAAACCACGATCATACTGGAATTGAACTATATAATTATTTTATGATAGCAATTTTTCCAACAAGCCAGGCAAGGATACTTGATTATAATAGACTTATAAAAGATTTATATGGATATTCACCTTCAGATTTTATTAAGGAAATTAAAAAAAAATTTAAAGTTGAAAAACAAAGTTCTTCATACAAACCTGAAAAATCTCAAATATTTGGAATGTATTTAGAAAAGCAATGGTATTCTTTGGAACTTAAAGAGAAACCTCATCAAAATTTATTTCATATTATTAATTTAGATATAAATTTGTTGCATTACTATCTGCTAGAACCTACTTTAGGAATAGGTGATCCTAGATACGATAATAGAATTGATTTTTTAGCAGGTTTTCATGGATTGGAAGGTATTGAAAAAAAAGTAGATTCAGGTGATGCAAAAGTTGGTTTTGCTTTATTTGCCACTCAAATGGAAAATGTAATTAACTTTGCAGATAAAAAATTAAATATGCCTCCCAAATCGACTTGGTTTGATCCTAAGCCTTTGGATGGTCTAGTGGCATATGATTTTGAATAAAATTTATTATTTTCTATTTATGTTTTGTTACTGCGTCAATTGTTCATTATTTATTGCTAAAAAATATATATAAAAAAAATAATGATAAAACTTTTTAAAAACAAATATATCTAAAAACTTATTTTATGGAAAAGCCAAGCTCAAAACCTGATAATCCAAATTTTTCTAGCGGACCTTGCTCTAAGCGCCCAGGTTGGACTATAGATGCATTAAAAAATACACCTATAGGAAGATCTCATAGACACAAAGTATGTAAAGAAAGATTAAACGAAGTAATTGTTAAATCAAAAAAAATTCTTCAATTGCCCGAAGATTACCATGTAGGTGTAATGACTGGTTCAAATACAGGTGCTTTAGAGGCTGCCATGTGGTCTCTTTTAGGCTGTAAAGGTGTTGATGTCTTAGCTTGGGAAAATTTTGGAAAAGATTGGGTCATAGACATTCTTGATCAATTAAAAATAAAAGATGTAAACAGTCATGTAACTGATTATGGAATTCTTCCTGATTTATCAAAAGTGAATTTTAAAAATGATGTAGTTTTTACTTGGAATGGTACAACAGCAGGTGTCAGAATTCCAAATGGTGATTGGATACCTGAAGATAGAGAGGGTTTAACAATTTGTGATGCTACGTCTGGTATTTTTGCTATGGATATGGATTATAGTAAGTTAGATGTAATTACTTGGTCGTGGCAAAAAGTTTTGGGCGCAGAAGCTGCTCATGGAATGATAGCAATTTCTCCACGAACTGTTGAAAGATTAGAAAACTATATACCACCTTGGCCTATTCCAAAATTATTTAGATTAGCAAATAAGAAAAAACTAATTAAAAGCATATTTGAGGGAGGAATAATTAATACACCATCAATGATCTGTGTAGAAGATGGCTTGGATGCTTTGAATTGGGTTGAGTCGGTAGGTGGTACTAAAGAATTAGTAAATATTTCAAATCAAAATTTAAAAATTGTAGAAGATTGGATTGAGAAAAGTGAAAATTTTAAATTTATGTGTGAAGATAAAAATATTAGATCTTCAACAAGCATAACTGTTATAATTAAAGATGAATGGTTTACGAAACATAATGAAGAAGATCAAAGAGGAGTATTAAAAAAATTATTCTCACTTCTAGAAAAAGAAGGTGTTGCTAATGACATTAATGGTTATCCTAAGGCACCACCTAGTATAAGGATATGGGGTGGATCAACTGTACAAAACAGTGATATGAAAGCTCTTTTACCTTGGATTGATTGGGCATATAATTCAGTAAAAAATAATGCCTAAAGTTTTAATTTCAGATTCAATGAGCAATATTGCTCAAAAAATTTTTGAAAAAAATAACATTTCAGTAGATGTAAAAACAGGTTTATCAGAAGAAGAAATTATTAAAATTATTCCAGAATACGATGGTATGGTTGTAAGATCTGCTACAAAAGTTACTAAAAATATAATTGAAGCTGCAAAAAATCTAAAGGTAATTGGTAGAGCTGGGGCTGGCGTTGACAATATAGATGTTCCTATGGCAAAGGAAAAAAATATGATTGTTATGAATACACCTGGTGGAAATGCTAATGCAACAGCTGAACATGCATTTGCTTTAATAATGTCGATGCTTAGAAGAGTTCCTTTTGCTAATGAAACAACACACAAAGGCCAGTGGGAGAAAAAAAATATTAAAGGTACCGAACTTTCAAAAAAAACATTGGGCATAATAGGTTTTGGAAATGTGGGAGTAAGATTAAGTAATCTTGTAAAAGGTTTTGATATGAAGATACTTGTGAACTCAAAATCTCTAGAATCTAGAAAAAAAGATTACCCACATGTTGAAAATTCAAGTTTTGAAGATTTGATAAGTAAAAGCGATATTATAAGTTTTCATTGTAAAGCCCCCAAGGATGGAAAGCCAATGATTACTAAAGAGCATTATAAGAAAATGAAACCAACATCGTATATAATTAATGCTGCACGTGGAAATATTGTTGATGAAAAAGATTTAAATGAAGCTTTAAATGAAGGTTTAATAGCTGGAGCAGCTGTAGATGTTTTTTCAAAAGAACCAGCAAAAGAAAATATCTTGTTTAATAATCCAAAAGTAATTGTAACACCACATATAGCAGCTTCTACAACTGAAGCGTCAATTGTGGTTGCTGAAATGGTTGCAAATCAAATATCAGACTTTTTATTAAAAGGTATTAAATTAAACACTGTTTAGTGAAAAAGATATTATTAATAATATTAATATTATTTTTTAATTCAAATTCTTTTGCAAATTTCAAAGAAATTAAAAAAAAAGCAGTAGTAAATAAACCAGAAATAATTTTTCCAATTCCAAAAAATCTTAAAAATTGCCAAACTAAACTTTATGTAAGCCCAGAATTAAATAAAATTGAACCAATTTTAAAAGTTAAAGCGCCTATTGGATATGGATTAGACGATAGATATGATTATGCACTAAGTAGATTTACAAATTTCACTTTTCCATGCAGTGGTGGAAATATAGAGGCTTGTGAGCATGTAAAAAACACAATTTTAAATTGGGCAAAAGCTAATGCAGCAAAAAGAACTGGGCCATCAGATCATGAGGGCAAACATTGGAATGATACATTAACAGTAAATTTGTATGTTGCATCACCGATGTTAGCTGCTTACTCATTCGCTAAGCAGATTATAAGTATACCACAAGAAGAAGACAGAATTATAAAAAATTGGTTTAAAAAAATTGTAAAAAAAAATCAACATTTATTGTATGGAAAAACTTATGACTACGGTGGTGCCAGTGGAACTCCAAAAAGAGCTCATAACCATGCCTTATCTTCTGCCGTTGCTCACATGCAACTTGGCATCCTAATAGACAATGATAAAGAGTTTAAAAAAGCATTTAGAAATTATGAATCAGCAATTAGGCATCAAAGAAAAGATGGTAGTTTACCTATTGAAGTAAGAAGAGGAGGAAGAGCCATGTTTTATCAAGGCAGAGCAATGAATGCTCTTGCAGTCATAGCAATTATTGCTGAACATCAAGGTTACAATATTTGGGAGTTAGATTTTAAAGGAAAAAATTATCATAATTTAGTTAAATTTTTTATAGATTTTACGGAGAATAATGAATTAGTTTTTAAATATGCAAAAGAAAATCGCTCACCTGGACCAGCAAAAAATTATAAAGTTCAAGATCTTAAATCAAATTCAGGAAGTAACTGGGGATGGCTGTACGCTTACGCTTCAAGATTTCCAGATCATGAAAATATTCAAAGATTAAAACAATGGTCTGAAAATAAAAATAATCTTAATAATTATCAAAGAAAAATAGTCACTGTATTTGAGAATATATCAAAAAGAGGATTTGGCAGTGCTTCCTGGACAGTGGTTGAACCTTACTGTCATTTCACTAAATAGCTCTTATTTTTGGTAGACAATAAAAATCAGCTGTATCTATTCTAGAAGAATGCTCTCTTTTCATATTCCATCTCTTTTGAACTCCAGCACTGGCAAGACTTATTGCGGATCTTCCATATCTGTAATTTGTATTATCAATTGATTTCATTAAACTATTTATCTTTTCATCTTTTTCAGATGAAAATAAATTCTTTTTTCCATCATCATTTGATAGTCCTGTTAGTAGTACACCTGCTTTTTGATAACGATAACCATTTTTGAAAATATTTTCTAAAGCAACCAAGGCAGTTTTAACTATTTCGATACTATTATTTGTTGCAATTGGAAAATCAATTGTTTTTGAATTTGAATAATATCCAAACTTATTTTGAAAAGGACTTGTTCTAATGAAAATAGTTATTGATTTTGCAATTAAAGATTCTGATCTAATTTTTTCTGAAGCGTTTAAACAGTAATTTGCAATAGCTTCTTTTAGTTCTTGAAATTTTTCTACTCTTTGACCAAATGAACGTGATACTACACAGCTCTTTCTTTTCGATACAGTTTTTTCTAAACTAATACAAGTAATACCTCTAAGTTCCATTGCAGTTCTAGAACTTAAAACATTAGAACTTTTTTTAATCCAAGTATTAGATATATTTTTCAATTGTTTAGCATTATAAATTCCATTTTGATGATAAAATTTAGTTAACTGCCTTCCAACACCCCAAACATCATTGATTTCTACCTTCTCTAGTATTGGATCAATATTTTTAACTCCAATTAAACTTGTAACTCCAGATTCTTTTTTTTTAGCAATATGATTTGCAACTTTGCTTAATGTTTTTGTTTTGGCAATCCCAATACTTGTTGGAATACCAGTCCATTGTAAAACTGTACTTCTAATTTCTTTTCCAACGTCTTCTATTTCATCATCAGGAAAATTTGATAAATCTATAAAAGCCTCATCAATTGAATAAACTTCCATATCAGAGTTAAAACGTTTTAAAGTTCGCATCACTCTTCTTGAAATATCTCCATATAAAGAGTAACCAGATGAAAAAACTTGAACATCGTTTTTAATAATAATATCTTTTGCTTTAAAATAAGGTTCTCCCATTTTTATTCCTAATGCTTTTGCTTCATTAGATCTTGAGACAATGCAGCCATCATTATTTGACAAAACAATAACAGGCTTCTTTCTTATTTTAGGATTAAATAATCTTTCACACGAAACATAGAAAGAATTACAATCAACTAGTGCTATTTTTTTAGTATGTTGAATGGATGACATAAGTTACAACTCCCCAAATAAAAATATCTTCTTCTTCATTTATTAAAATTCTATCCTCAAAATTTTTAGATCCAGATGTTAAAAATCTTTTTCCCCTCTCTTGAACAAAACTTTTAACTACAAGTTCATCATGAACATTTGCTATAACTGTTGAGAAGTTTTTTGGTGTTAAACTTTTATCAACTAACAACAAATCCCCATCATTTATACCAACATCAACCATTGATTTTCCTTGAACTCTTATGATGAAAGTTGCTGGAACATTTTTGATTAAATGAACATTTAGATCAATATCTTCCTCAATATAATCTGTTGCAGGAGACGGAAAACCAGCGCCGGCTTTGTGTAAATAGTAAGGTATTGTTAGCTTCATAAATGTTCTTCTTTTGTTCTAATTAATATACAAGTTATTCAGTAGTGTCAATCAGGTTGTATTTTGAGTCTGGAAGTGAATCAAAAGTGAATCAAAAGGTGAACATTGAAACTACATTTTGTGGCCTTGTGGATAACTTTAACCAAGAGTAGTTTAAAAATCATGTTAAATATGAAAAAGCTTTTTGTACTGCTTGTTATAAGTTTATTGTCTAGCAATATTTCATTAGCAAATAGTCTTAAAATTATAGATGGTGACACAATAGTTTTAAATGGCGAGAAGATACGTTTCGAAGGCATTGATACACCAGAGTTAAAGCAAACTTGTTTGAAGGATAATGAGGAAGTAAAGTGTGGAATGTTGGCAAAGAAATTATTAATTGAAAAGATTGGAAACAATATTCCAACTTGTATTGGAAAAAAAAAAGATTTTTATAAGAGGACACTTGCTGAATGTTTTGTTAATGGTGAAAGCTTGTCAAAATTTTTAGTTAGAAAAGGATATGCTTTTGCCTACAGAAAATACTCAAAAAAATTTATCAAAGATGAAGATTTTGCAAAAGAAAATAAATTGGGAATGTGGTCGATGATTTTTAAGTATCCATGGGATTTTAGAAAAGGATTATAAAAACTAAGGGAGAAAAATAAATGAAAAAATTAACATGTCATTGTGAAGGAGTAGAGGCAGAAGTCAATGTTCCGGAAAAAGGATTTCAAAAGATTATGCGTTGTAATTGTTCTATCTGCAAAAGAAAAGGATATATTATAGGAGTTATTGGACCAGATGATTTTAAACTAGTTAAAGGGGAAGATCTTTTAACACTTTATCAATTTAAAACAAAAACTGCTCAACATTATTTTTGTAAAGTTTGTGGCATTCATACTCATAATAGACCAAGAAGTAATCCAAAAATTTATGGTGTAAATATTGCTTGTATCGAAGGCATAAAACCATTTGAGATAGAAAATGTTCCAGTTAATGATGGAGAAAACCATCCACTAGATCAAAAAAGATAATTTTCGTATGAATTCAATTGATGAGTGTTATAAGAAAGTAAAAAAAGATTGTTTTAAATTTATAAATTTACAAGAAATAAGAACAAATAAATTTAAAAATAGAAATAAGATGCTTAAATCTTATTTAATACCTTTAAGCTTTTGGATTAAAAAAAAGTTAAAAAAAAAATCACCATTGATTATTGGTTTATCCGGAGGTCAAGGCACAGGAAAGACCACAATTACTTCAATAATATCTTTAATACTAATAAAATATTTTAAACTTAAAGTTTTTAAAATTTCTATTGATGATTTTTACAAAACTAGAAAAGATAGAAAAAAATTGTCAATTTCAAAACATCCTTTATTAATTACAAGAGGAGTACCAGGGACTCATGATTATAGAATTATTTATAAATTCTTTAAAAAAATTAAAAGTAAAAAATTTAGTAAATTAAGACTACCAAAATTTGATAAATCTAAAGATGATAGATGCCATAAAAAATTATGGTATAAAATTAATTCAAGGCCCGAGGTAATAATTTTTGAAGGATGGTGCATTGGTGCAAAAGCTCAAAAAAATTCTAAACTTGCAAGATCAATAAATTCATTAGAAAAAACAGAAGATCCAGATTTAGTTTGGAGAAATTATGTTAATATTCAATTGAAAACACATTATAAAAATTTGTTTAAACAAATTAATGAAATAATTTATCTTAGAGCTAATAATTTTAAAATACTTCAAAAATGGAGAATAAAACAAGAAAAAACACTTCTATTAAAATCAAAAAATAAAAGAAATTTAAAAATTATGAATAGAGGTGATATAATAAATTTTATGCAAACATACCAAAGAATTACCCAAAGCATGTTTAAAGATGCGCCAAAATATGCCTCGATTGTAATGAAATTAAATAGTAACCATCAAATTAATTCAATTAAATATAGATAAATGAAAAAAATAATTTTAATTATAATTTCGTTGATTTTTTTTATTCCCAAGGTGTTTGCAGTTACACTTTCTGAAGCACTTATCCAAACTTATAAAAATAACCCTGAACTAAATGCTGAAAGAGAAAATATAAAAGTTTCAGAAGAAGATTTAAATATTTCAAAAGGAGACTATCTCCCAACCTTAACTTTAAGTGGAAGCAAAAGTAAAGAAAATACAAATACATTAACAAATCAATCAGGTGGAGACGCTTCAATTACAGATGTTGATCCATTATCAACTTCAATAACAATCGAACAAACATTAATAGATTTTGGAAGAAATGCTGAGTATGATAAAAATTTAATTGGTATTAACCTTGCAAAAGCAAAATTATTAAAAAAAGAACAAGATATTTTATATAAAGCTATTGAGGTTTACACAGGACTTATTTTAGCAAATGAAAAATTTGAAATTAATCAAGCAAACGTCAGTTTGCTAGAAAGACAAGTTGAGACAGATAGTATTAGACTTGAAAGAGGCCAAGTTACACTTTCAGATGTTGCCCAATCTGAATCATCTTTAGCAGAAGCACAGGCAAAAGTAATACAGGCACAAAATGAAGTTTTAACAAGTAAATTAAATTATGAAAATATAATTGGACCTTTATCAAACTCTAATTTGTTAGAAAAAAATTCTACAATAAATTTCGTTATGCCACCAGATTTAAGTTCAGCAATTGAATTATCAAAAAAAAATAATCCAGATTTAAATATTGCCATATTAGAATACGAACAATCTAAAAAAGATACAATCATTGCTAAATCAGATTTATCACCGACAGCAAAACTCTCTTTTGAAAGATCTTATAGCGATGACTTAAGTTCTACATATGATGAAAGAGAAAAAGATATTTTAAAAGCAACAGTATCCTGGCCCTTTTATTCTGGTGGAAAAAATAGAGCTAAATATAAAAAAAATAAAAATTTACAAACTAGAAAAAGATTGCTTTTAGATAACACAACTAGGTCAAACGAAACAAATGTTGCAAGTGCTTGGTCAAATTTTCAATCAAGTAAAAGTTTATTAAATTCAGTTGAACTGCAAGTTAGAGCTGCCGAAATTGCAAATGAAGGAATTACTGCTGAGTATGAAAGCGGGGTCGGAAGAACAACACTAGAAGTTATTCAATCGAATTCTTTTTTATTAGATGCTCAAATTTCATTAGCTAATTCAGAAAGAAATTATCTTCTTTCTCAATTTAACCTTCTTAGATCAATAGGTCTGCTTAATAGCGACTATTTAAAAATCAAATAAATTGGGGTTTTTTTGAGCTAAAGAAACATTTTTATTGCCAATGAGAACAAAATGTGTACATTTAAGACATGATTCGAGTGTTAAAAAACCTAAAAAAAGAGGTAAAAAATGACTAAAAATAACTTAAAAGTGGTGAAATCCACTAAAGATAAAGAATTGGAAAACAAAGAAAAAAATAAATCTCTAGAAGCAGCAATTAGCCAAATTACAGATAATTTTGGAAAAGGCTCTGTAATGAAGTTAGGTCAACAAAAAGCTATGGATGTTGAGTCTGTTTCAACAGGGTCATTAAGTTTAGACCTTGCGCTTGGAATAGGTGGGTTACCAAAGGGAAGAATTATTGAAATTTATGGGCCAGAGTCGTCTGGTAAAACAACGTTAGCTTTACAAGTTATAGCTGAAGCACAGAAAGCTGGTGGTATTTGTGGATTTGTTGATGCAGAGCATGCATTAGATCCAGTTTATGCAAAAAAATTAGGCGTTGATACCGAAGAGTTATTAATTTCTCAACCAGATACTGGTGAACAAGCTTTAGAAATCACTGATACCTTAATAAAATCAGGATCAATGTCAGTTATTGTAGTTGATTCTGTTGCAGCATTAACACCAAGAGCTGAAATTGAAGGAGAGATGGGAGATCATCATGTAGGCCTTCAATCAAGATTAATGAGTCAGGCATTAAGAAAACTAACGGGTTCAGTTTCAAGAACAAACACAATGGTTATTTTCATTAACCAAATTAGAATGAAAATTGGTGTAATGTTTGGAAGTCCAGAAACAACCTCAGGAGGAAATGCGCTGAAATTTTATTCTTCAGTTAGAATGGATATAAGAAGAATAGGTGCTATCAAAGACAAAGAAGAAATTATTGGAAACGCAACCAGAGTAAAAGTTGTTAAAAATAAAGTTGCACCACCATTTAAAGTAGTTGAATTTGATTTAATGTATGGAAAAGGAATAAGCAAAACTGGTGAACTGATAGATTTAGGAGTAAAAGCGGACATTGTTGAGAAATCTGGAGCCTGGTATGCCTATAAGGGCGAAAAAATTGGACAAGGAAAAGAAAATGCAAAATTATTCCTTGAACAAAATCCTAAGGCTGCAGCAGAAATAGAAATGGCAATAAGAGAAAAAGCTGGCCTTATTTCTAAAAAAATTGAAGGTAATCCGATAGAAAAAGAAAAAGCAGAATCTACAGAGGAAGTACCTACTAAAAAAAATTAGCATATAACTTTTAGTTATTAAAAGGCGCTCTTTTGGGCGCCTTTTTTCCCTATAGATATATAGACATCATATAAAAAAGCTGTATTTTAGAAATATGGCAGACAAAACACTTAATGAAATAAGAAGTACTTTTCTCAAATACTTTGAGAAGAATGGTCATAAAATTGTAGAGTCTAGTAATTTAGTTCCAAACAATGATCCAACATTAATGTTTGCAAACTCGGGAATGGTTCAATTTAAAAATGTTTTTACTGGGCTAGAAAAGAGAGATTATAAAACAGCAACTACATCCCAAAAGTGCGTAAGAGCTGGAGGAAAACATAATGACCTTGAAAATGTTGGTTATACACCAAGACACCATACTTTTTTTGAGATGCTTGGTAACTTTTCATTTGGAGATTATTTTAAAGAAAGAGCAATTGAACTAGCTTGGAATTTAGTAACCAAAGACTTTAGTTTAGACAAAAATAGGCTTTATTTCACAGTTTTTAACGAAGATGAAGAAGCACTTAATCTTTGGAAAAAAATAACAGGACTAGGAGAAGATAAAATTATTAAGATTGCAACATCAGATAATTTTTGGTCCATGGGTGAAACAGGACCTTGTGGCCCTTGTTCAGAAATATTTTATGATCATGGTGACCATCTAAAAGGTGGATTACCTGGAACAAAAGATCAAGATGGCGATAGATACATCGAAATTTGGAATTTGGTATTTATGCAATTTGAACAAATTTCTAAAGAAAAAAGAATAAATTTACCCAAACCTTCCGTTGATACGGGAATGGGGCTAGAGAGAATTGCAGCTCTGCTTCAGGGCACACACGATAATTATGAAACAGATCATTTTAAAAAATTAATAAATTCAATTTCTGAAGCAGTTAAAGTTAAACCTGATGAAAAAAATGTTTCTAGTTTTAGAGTAATCGCAGATCATTTGAGAGCAAGTTCATTTTTAATTGCAGAAGGTGTTTTACCATCAAACGAAGGAAGAGGCTATGTATTAAGAAGAATTATGAGAAGAGGGATGAGACATTCTCATTTGCTAGGATCGAAACAACCAATTTTTTACCATATTTTTAAAACTTTAATGGATGAGATGTCAGGAAATTATCCTGAACTTGTAAGAGCAGAGTCGTTAATTAAAGAAACTTTAAAGACAGAAGAAGAAAAATTTTTAGTTTTATTAGAAAGAGGGATGAAAATTTTAAATGATGAAATTTCAAAAATTGATAAAGTTTTACCTGGTGAAGTAGCTTTTAAATTATATGACACATACGGATTTCCACTAGACTTAACTGAAGATATTTTAAAAAATAAGTCATTAAAAATAGACAATAAAAAATTTAAAACTTTAATGAATGAAAGCAGAGAACTTGCTAAGAAAAATTGGAAGGGATCAGGTGATAGTTCAGTCAATAAGATATGGTTTGAAATTAAAGATAGATTAGGCCCATCAGAATTTTTAGGTTATGAAACTGACTATGCTGAAGGAAAGATTTTATCATTATTAAAAGATAACAAAGAAGTAAAAAGTTTATCCGATAATGATGAAGGTATGATTATTACAAATCAAACACCTTTTTATGGAGAGTCTGGTGGCCAAGTTGGAGATACCGGAGAAATTACCTCTGGAGAATTTAAATTTGAAGTACATGATGTTCAAAAACAGCTAGGAGACTTATTTGTTCATTATGGCAAAGTAATTAAAGGTTTTATTAAAGTGAATGATAATGTTGAAATGAAAATTGATGTAAATAGAAGAAACAATGTTAGAGCTTATCATTCCGCAACTCACTTATTACATGAGTCTCTGAGAAGAGTTCTTGGTACTCATGTAACCCAAAAAGGTTCTCTAGTTGAACCTAATCGTTTGAGATTTGATTTTAGTCATATGAAGCCTATCTCTAATGAAGAAATAAAAAAAATAGAAACTTATGTAAATTCCATGGTTGATAAAAAATCTGAGGTAAAAACTAGACTTATGACCCCAAAAGAAGCAGTTGATAATGGTGCATTAGCTCTTTTTGGTGAAAAATATGGCGATGAAGTTAGGGTTTTATCAATGGGTAATGAAAAAGAAGGTTATTTCTCAACAGAATTGTGTGGTGGGACACATGTAAGAAATACTGGCGATATAGGGAAATTTAAGATTGTTAGCCAGTCTTCAATAGCAGCAGGAGTGAGAAGAGTGGAAGCTTTAAGAGAGAAGCAATTACAAGAATATTTAAATAAAAAAGAAAAACTCAGCGACATTGAAAATGAAAAAAGTGAAGAAACAATTAAAGATTTATCTCAAAAAATAATCAAATTAGGTGGAAAACCTAATATCACTAACGAAAATCAGCAAACTTTAATTAAAGATTTAACAAGACATTATGAACAGCTTTTAGTCCAATCAACCTTAAGCGATAAATCAAAAAATATTATTAATGATAAAACTATAAATAATGTCAAAGTTAGATTTCAAAAAGTAATTGATTTACCTCCTAAAGATTTAAGAAAACTAGTTGATAATGGAAAAAAAGAACTAACCGAAGGCGTTATAATTATTTTTGCAATTAAAGATGAAAAAATTGGATTAGCAATTGGTGTTACTGAAAATCTAACTAAAAAATATGATGCTGTTAAATTAGTAAAAATCGGATCAGAAATTATCGGAGGAAAGGGTGGAGGAGGAAGATCTGATTTCGCTCAAGCTGGCGGAATTGATAGCTCAAAAATAGATAATGCTATCGAAAAAATTAAATCTTTAATTTAATTTTTTTTTAAGATTTCTATCAATTACATCTAGAAATTGATTTGTTGTAAGATATTTGCTTGAAGGACCAATCAAAATTGCCAAATCCTTTGTCATTAAGCCACTTTCAACTGTTTCAATACAGACTTTTTCTAAAGTCTTTACAAATTTTTTAAGTTCCTCATTATTATCCATTTTTCCTCTATGGTAAAGACCTCTAGCCCATGCAAATATAGATGCTATTGGATTTGTTGATGTTTCTTTCCCTTGTTGGTGCAGTCTATAATGTCTAGTAACAGTTCCATGTGCAGCTTCAGCTTCTATAGTATTACCATCGGGAGTCATTAATACACTGGTCATAAGACCTAAAGACCCAAAACCTTGGGCAACGGTATCAGATTGTACATCTCCATCATAGTTTTTACACGCCCAAATATAGTTTCCATTCCACTTCATCGCACAAGCTACCATATCGTCAATAAGTCTATGTTCATAAGTTATTTCTCTTTCTTTAAATTTTTCTTTAAATTCTTTATCAAAAATTTCTTGGAATAAATCTTTAAAACGACCATCATAATTTTTTAGTATTGTATTTTTTGTTGAAAGATAAACTGGCCATTTTCTATTTAGTCCATAATTCATACAGGCTCTAGCAAAATCTTTTATTGATTGATCTAAATTATACATTGATAGAGCAACGCCAGATCCTGGAAAATTAAATACTTCAAATTCTTTTTTTTTACTTCCGTCTTCTGATGTCCATTTTATCTCTAATTTCCCTTTTCCTGGAACTTTAAAATCTGTTGCTCTATACTGATCTCCAAAAGCGTGTCTACCTATACAAATTGGATTGGTCCAACTTGGAACTAATTTAGGAATATTCTTACAGATGATGGGCTCCCTAAAAACTGTTCCTCCTAAAATATTTCTTATTGTTCCATTAGGTGATCTCCACATTTTTTTTAAATTAAATTCTTTTACTCGTGCCTCGTCTGGCGTGATAGTTGCACATTTGATTCCTACACCATTTTTTTTAATAGCTTTTGCACAGTCTATTGTAATTTGATCGTTGGTAGCATCTCTACTTTTCATGCCTAAGTCATAATATTCAATTTCTAGATCTAAGTATTGTAGAATTAATTTTTCTTTGATGAACTTCCATATGACTCTAGTCATTTCATCACCATCAAGTTCAACAATTGGGTTTTTTACCTTAATTTTGCTCATATTTAGATGTATCTAAGTAATTGAATTTCGAGTTTTTATATACATATTAACCTAAAAATTATCAAAAGAAATAAATATGCTAGATAAAATTTTTCCAAAAATACACACTGAAGGATATAAGTTTTTAGTTATATTCATAGTTGCAACTATAGTTTTATATTTTATTCATGGATTTTTAGGCTTTGTTGGTCTTGTTCTGTCAATTTGGGTTTATTATTTTTTTAGAGATCCTGATAGAGTTTCAATTAATGATGATAATTATTTAACAAGTCCAGCAGATGGTTTGGTATTACAAGTTTTAGAAACAAATGGTCCAAAAGAACTTGGACTTGAAAGTAAAAAATTTACAAAGGTTAGTATTTTTATGAATGTGTTTGATTGTCATGTAAATAGAACTCCTTGTGCTGGAAAAATTTCACAAATTATTTATAAACCTGGAAAATTTATTAATGCCTCTTTTGATAAAGCGAGCGAAGAAAATGAAAGAAATTATTATAAAGTTCAAAATAGTTTTGGAGAAGATATCATTGTAGTCCAAATTGCAGGACTAGTAGCAAGAAGAATTGTAAACGAATCTCATGAAGGACAAGAACTTAAACAAGGTGAGCGAATTGGAATGATTAGATTTGGTAGTAGGGCTGATATTTTCTTTGAAAATTATAAACCATTAGTAAAAGTTAATCAAAAAACTATTGCAGGGGAAACTTTAATAGCAAAAAAATAATAAATGGAACAACAAAATAAAAATTTCAAAATAGTAAGCAGTAAAAAGACAAGAGTAATTTTGCCAAATATGTTAACTCTTGTTGGAGTGTGTATTGGCCTAAGCTCAATTAAGTTTGCTTTGGACGAGAATTTTACTTTATCAATTATCGCAATAATTATTGCTGCAGTCATAGATGGATTGGATGGTAGAATCGCAAGACTTATACAAGGAACATCTAAAGTTGGAAAAGAGCTAGACTCACTAACGGATGTGATTAGCTTCGGAGTTGCACCTGCATTTATAATGTATTTCTGGAAACTAAATGAGCTAGGCAGGATTGGCTGGTTGATTTGTTTGATTTACGTTGTTTGTGTAGCTTTAAGATTAGCAAGATTTAACGTTAATTCTGGTAAAGAAACATCATGGAGAGACAATTTTTTTGAAGGAGTTCCGTCACCAGCTGGAGGAGTGTTAGTTTTAATGCCTTTAATCTATAGTTTAAGCGATATTCAAATTTTAAATGTTAATTATAATTTTTTTGTTCCAATATTATTTATAGTTGTTTCAATTTTATTAATAAGCAAGGCTCCCACATACGCATTAAAAAAAATATCTGTTCCTAGAAATATGACTATATTTCTTTTACTTGCTGTAGTTTTATATTTTGGTTTATTGCTGATTTATACTTTTAATACAATAGTAATATCAGGATTGATATATTTTATCGTGATACCCATTAGTTTTATTCATTATACTAAATTGAGCAAAAATTTTAAAGAACAAGATATTACAAATGAGGAACACGAAGATATTTTATAAATGAAAAATAACACAATAGTTTCTTTAGCAGACTCAAACTATTTTGATTTATTAAATGAATTAGTAGACTCAATTTTAAAATTTCCAGAAGGAAAAGAAGTAGATATATGTATACTTGACGCGGGATTATCAGATGAACAAAAAAAAGTTCTTTCAAATAAAGTTAGCCAAATTAAAAAAGCAGAATGGGATATAGAAGTTCCAGGTTATAAAGTAGGACAAAAAGAATGGTTAAAAAGTCAAGTATCAAGAGCTTTTTTGCCAAAATATTTTCCTGGGTACAAAAAATATCTATGGATTGATTGTGATGCATGGGTACAAGACTGGTCATCTGTTGAGCTTTATTTCAAGGCTTGTGATAGTGGCAAACTAGGAATAACCCAAACAATGGGGCCTGGTTACAGAATAATGTCAAAAGTAAAATGGTTATTTGGCAAAATTGCAATTATAAAATCTCAAAATTTCAAACATGCTATTAGTTCTAAGATCGGAATTGAAAATGCAAGAAAACTTGCTTTTGCTCCACATTTAAATATTGGAGTTTTTTCTTTAGAGGAAAACTCTTCCTGTTGGAAAATTTGGCAAAAAAATTTAACAAAAACCTTAAGTTCAGGAAAAATTTTTGGATCAGAAGGTTTAGCAATTAATATAAGCGTTTATATTGACGAAATAGAAACTGAATTTCTTCCACTAAATTGTAATTGGATTGCTAGTAATTTATTGCCAAAGTATGATGAACAAAGCCAATCTTTTGTAGAACCATTTTTACCGAATACTAAAATTGGAATTATGCATCTTGCTGCAGGATTATGGAAAGATGGCAAAGATATGAGAATAGATAAAAGTGTTGAGATAGATATTAAAACTTTATCTAACAAAGTTATTTCTAAAAGTTTAAGGTTTAAGAGTTAATTGAAAAAAAATAAAATTTCTAAAAATTGGATCAATAGACAAAGAAGAGATATTTATGTTAGAAAATCAAAAGTAGAAGGATATAGATCAAGAGCAGTTTATAAACTTGAAGAAATAAATCAAAAATTCAATATATTTTATAATGGAGCTTCTGTTTTAGATCTTGGTGCTGCTCCTGGAAGTTGGTCACAGTATATATCAAAGAATTATAAAAATATTAAATTGGTATCAATAGACTTAAATAAATTTGATCAAATTGAAAATACATTCCAAATCATTGGTGATTTTACTGAAAATATTTATAAGCAAAAAATCTTAAATTTTTTTAAAGGTAAGATTGATATAGTTATTTCGGATATGGCCGTGAACACTACGGGAAATAAAGATCTAGATTCGATCCAAACAAGTGAATTGTGCCTTGATGCTATGAGGTTTTCCAAAGAAGTTTTAAAAAAAAATGGAACATTTGTGTCCAAAATTTTTATAGGTTCTACATTTAATGAAATTATTGACGAATCCAAAAAAATATTTAAAAAAAATAAAGTTTTTAAGCCCAGTGCAAGTAGAAAAGAGTCAAAGGAAAGTTTTATAGTCTGTGGCGTGCTACGTTAGTTACTCTTTTTTTTTAAAAAGAATCATATATACAAGGACATGGATCCCATAAAAGAAGCACTCACATATGACGATGTTTTGCTTACACCAAAATTTTCAGAAGTTCTTCCCTCAGAAACTAAAATAGAAACAAAATTATCAAATAGTTTAAGCCTTAAAATACCTATAATTTCTTCTGCAATGGATACAGTAACTGAATCAAGTATGGCTATTAAAATTGCAAGACTAGGAGGAATAGGAGTTATTCACAGAAATTTAGATGTAAAAAATCAAATATTTGAAATTAGAAAAGTTAAATCTAAAAACTTGAAAGTGGGAGCTGCTGTAGGTGCAGGTCCACTTGAAATTAAAAGAGCTAAAGCATTACTAAAAGAAAAAATTGATTTAATCGTAGTTGATACTGCGCACGGTCATACAAAAAAAGTATCTGAAATAATAAAAAAGATAAAAAATTTAAAACCAAAAAAAACTACTTTATGCGCAGGAAATATTGCAACCACAGAAGCAGCTAAATTTTTATCTAAATTGGGTGTTGATGTGGTTAAAGTTGGTATAGGGCCGGGATCAATTTGTACTACTAGACTTGTAGCAGGTATTGGAGTTCCTCAGTTAAGCGCAATCTTAGCTGCAAAAAAAGGCTTAGGTAGAAAAAAAATTACTCTTGTTGCAGATGGTGGAATTAAATTTTCAGGAGACATATCAAAAGCATTAGCAGCTGGAGCAGACGCCGTAATGATAGGATCACTATTTGCCGGGACAAATGAGGCTCCAGGAAAGTTAATAAAAAAAAATGGTAAATATTTTAAAAGTTTTAGAGGAATGGGATCAATAGGAGCAATGAATAAAGGATCAGCTGATAGATATTTTCAAAAAAAACAAAAAGATCCATCCAAGTACGTACCCGAAGGAGTCGAGGGCTTAGTAAAATATAAAGGACCTGTCGAAAAAATTATTTATCAACTGATCGGGGGTCTAAAATCATCAATGGGATACTTAGGTTCAAAAAATATAAAGGATTTAAAAAACAAACCTAAGTTTGTTAAAATTACCAAAGCTGGTTTTTATGAAAGTATGGTACATAATATAGATAAAATTTTAAAATAAAATATATGCAAAAAATAATAAAATATTTATTAATAATTTTCGTTTTTTTAAACTTCAAAACTTTTGCCAAAGAAAACTTTTTTCAAGAAGCAAAAGTCTTATTCGATAAAGGCAAAATTGAAGAGTCAAAGTTCTTATTTCAAAGAAACATAGTTTTTAATCCAAAGGATTCCAAATCCTATTTATATTTAGCAAAAATATTTGAAAAGGAAGAGAATGAGGCAGAAAAAGAAAAAAATATAAATTCAACTCTTTTATTAGAACCAGATAATGAAGAAGCAATGTATATGTTGATTGATATTAAATTAGAAAAATCAGATATAAAAAAAGTAGAAGAGCTTAGAGAAAAATTTAAAATTATTTGTAATTCTCTATGTTTCAAGATTGATTCTATTGATGAAAGATTAAGCAATATCGATGTTAAAAATGAGTCTTGAAGAAAATCTTTCTAAGATTTTAATCATAGATTATGGATCACAATTTACACAACTTATAGCAAGAAGAATTAGGGAACTTGGCGTTTATTCAAAAATAATTAGTCACAATAAAATCAAATTAAGCGACGTATTAAATAATAATGTAAGAGGTTTAATTTTATCAGGTGGACCATTAAATGTTTATCAATCTAGTAAAATAAAATTTGATAAAAGAATTTTAAATTTAGGGATTCCAATTTTAGGAATATGTTTTGGACATCAAATATTATCTCAAAATCTAGGCGGAAAAGTTAAAAAATCTAAATATAGAGAATTTGGTTTAGCTACGATTAAAAAAAAAAATAAAAGTTTATTAACTAGAGATTTTTTTAATAGTAATAATACATGCAATGTTTGGATGAGTCACTCTGATGAAGTTTTTAAACTCCCAAAAGATTTTTCGGTCATTGCATCAACAAAAAATTCAAAATTTGCGATGATTGAAAATTTTAATAAAAAGTTATTTGGTATACAATTTCATCCAGAAGTTACACATACTAAAAATGGAAAAAAAATATTAAGAAATTTTGTTTTTTCTATTTGTAAATTAAAAAAAAATTGGTCATCGAAGCGGCAAAAATCAAAATTAATTAATGAAGTCAAAATACAAGTAAAAAATTCAAAAGTAATTTGTGCTTTATCAGGAGGTGTAGATAGTAGCGTGGTCGCAAAATTATTAAAAGAAGCGATAGGAAAAAATTTGGTATGTATATTTGTTAATACAGGCTTACTAAGAAAAAATGAGGAAAAGCAGGTAATAAACACTTTTAAAAAAAAATTTAAAATTAATCTTATTTATGTCAATGCAAAAAATTTATTTTTATCCAAACTTAAAAACGTTTCTGACCCAGAAAAAAAGAGAAAAATAATTGGAAACTTATTTATAAAAATTTTTGAAAAACAGGCAAAGAAAATAAAAAAAATAAAATTTTTAGCTCAAGGAACTCTTTATCCCGATCTAATAGAAAGTAAATCTGTTACTGGTAGCCAAACTTCAAAAATAAAATCACATCATAATGTTGGCGGTTTGCCAAAAAAAATGAAACTAAAATTAATAGAGCCATTAAAATATTTATTTAAAGATGAGGTCAGAAAACTTGGTTTGGAAATAAAACTAGGAAAAGAAATTGTTTTCAGACATCCTTTTCCTGGACCAGGACTTGCTATAAGATTGCCAGGAATCATTACAGATAAAAAAATAAAAATTCTTCAAGAAGCAGATCAAATTTATATAACAGAATTAAAAAAACATAATTTATATAATAAAATTTGGCAGGCTTATGCAGCTTTGCTGCCAGTTAAAACTGTTGGAGTAATGGGTGATAACAGAACTTATGAATATATATGTTTGTTAAGAGCGATTACCTCGGAAGATGGTATGACAGCTGACTTTTATAATTTTAATAAGAAATTTATACAACAAGTATCAAATAAAATTATTAATAATATAAAAGGCATAAATAGAGTAGTTTATGATGTAACATCCAAGCCACCGAGTACTATTGAACTAGAATGATTTCTAAGATAAAAAAAATATTAGATAAAAAAAATAAATCGAAAATTATATGCATAACAGCATATTCAAAGAATGTTGCTGAAGCAATCGATCCATATACCGATATTATATTAGTAGGGGACTCATTAGGTTCAGTTCTTTATAACTACAACACAACTAGAAAAGTAACTTTAGAACAAATGTTGGAACATTCTAAAAGTGCCAGATTAGGTATCAAAAATAGTTTAATGGTTGTCGACATGCCCTACAGAACTTATAGAAATAAAAAAATTGCTCTTAAAAACGCAAAAAGAATTATAAAGGAAACTAAATGTGATGCAGTTAAACTTGAAGGTGGTTCATCAATTTTAAAAATAATAGAATATTTAATTAAAAATAAAATTGCTGTTATGGGACATTTAGGAATTTTACCTCAAAGTGTTAAAGGAAAATTTAAATTTAAAGGAAAAAAAATTAAAGAGAGAAATAAAATTTTTAATGATGCTAAGTTACTTCAAGACAAAGGTGTATTTTCTATTGTGTTAGAATGTGTAGAAACAACACTTGCAAAACAAATCACTAAATCATTGAAAATCCCAACTATTGGTATTGGTTCTTCACATCATTGTGATGGACAGGTTTTAGTTTTAGATGATTTAATTGGGTTAAACGAAACAAAAATAAAATTTGTTAAAAAATTTGGTAATATAAAAAAAAATATTCGCAAAGCTGTAAATAAATTTAAAAAAGAAGTACTAGGTAAAAAGTACCCTACAAAAAAATATTCTTATTAGAAATATTTTAAAAAATTTTCATTTATTTTTAAAATTTCTAAGTCTGCAAGACCACCAATTATTAATTGAACAGCTACTAATAAAATAAAGATTAAACCTACATAAACTATCCAAATATGTTTTTGAATATAGCTGGCAAGGTAAGTAGCTAGAGCTCCAGTAAGAACAACAGATAAGATAAGACCAAATATCATAAATCCAAAATAGCCTTTAGCTGCACCAACCACCCCAATCACATTATCAAAGCTAATCATTATGTCCGCAAACAAAACTTTATAAACACTTTGTATAAAAGATGGTTCTTTAGATTTTTTGGTTGGTGATTTTATCTTTTTAATTTCAAAGAGGTCTTTTCTCAAATCATTTACTATCCAAATTAAAAGTAGACCACCTAGTATTTTTATAAAGTAGAATTTAAATAAATGGGTAGCAAAAATAGCAAATATAATCTTAAATACTAAAGCACCAGCTACGCCCCAATATATTATTTTTTTTCTATTTTTTGGAATAAAATTAGCTGAAATGACACCAATTATTATTGCATTATCTGCTGTTAAGATAATCGTAATAAAAATAATTTGAGCTAATATAAGTAATTCTTGTAACAAAGTAGAAATATAATATTCGATATTTAAAATTATTCAATTAAAAGTAGTATAATTTTTTTATTGATAAATTATTTAATACATTATGAAATAAGATAAAAAAAAATGGAGGACAAATGAAGTTCATGAAATATTTAATAAGTGTTTTAGTTTCATTAATTTTGTCAATTAACATTGCTATTGCAGAAAAATGGGACATGGCTCTTGCTTATGGAGCTGGGAATTTTCATTCTGCTAATGCAACTGAATTTGCAAAAAATGTAACTGAAAAAAGTGGAGGAAAACTAACAATAGTTACTCATCCTGGAGGATCTCTTTTTAAAGGTGGAGAAATTTTTAGAGCTGTAAGAACAGGACAAGCTCAAATAGGTGAAAGATTTATGTCAGCTTTAGGTAAAGAAGATCCATTACTCGAGGTAGATTCACAACCTTTCTTAGCAACATCTTATGATGATGCAATGAAGCTTTACAATGCATCAAAGGCAGAAATTGTAAAAGGCTTAGATGAAAAAGGTTTGGTATTTTTATATGCAGTACCTTGGCCTGCACAAGGTTTGTATAGTAAGAAAGCTATTAACAGTGTTAGTGATCTTAAAGGACTTAAGTTCAGAGCATACAATTCTGCAACAATTAGAATTGCCGAGCTAACAGGGATGGCACCTACAAAAATCGAAGCTGCTGAAATTAGTCAGGCTTTTTCAACTGGAGCAGTAGAAAGTATGATTACATCACCGACTACAGGTAAAAATAGTAAAATTTGGGAAAATGGTGTTGGTTATTTTTATGATATTGCCGCATGGTTCCCAAAAAACATGGTGATTGTAAACAAAGATGCCTGGAACAAATTAGATTCAGCAACTAAAAAACTTGTTATGTCTGAAGCTGCAGTAGCAGAAAAAAAAGGTTGGGAATTATCTAAAAAAGGTAATGTAGCAGATAAAAAAGCTCTTGCAGATGCAGGTATGAAAGTTGGCAAAGTGAATTCAGCTTTAGAAAAACATTTTCAAAAAGTTGGAGCTACTATGGCTGATGAGTGGAAGGCAAAAGCTGGCTCAAGAGGTGCTAGTGTACTTGCCGCATACAAATAAAATTAATATAATTAAAAAGGCCGTTTAATTAAACGGCCTTTTTATATGTCTAAACTAAATAATAATCTTAAAAATATTTATAAATTTTCTGGGCACGTTGCTGCTTTTTTTTTAATTTTGGTAGCTGTTTTTATTTTAATTGGAATAGCTTCAAGAATATTTGGTTTTTATATAAGAGGATTAGCAGAATATTCAGGGTACTGTATGGCAGCATCATCATTTTTTGCTTTATCTTACACATTTGTTGAAGGGGGCCATATAAGAATAACACTTTTTTTAGAAAAAATTTATGGTTTAAAAAGAAAATATCTAGAAACCTGGTGTTTGATTATTGCTAGTTTTTTTTCAGGATACTTAGCATTTTATTTTGTTAAAATGCTTATTATTTCTTATAAATTTCAAGAGAGAAGTGAAGGGGCTGATGAAATATTAATCTGGATACCGCAAACAAGCGTGGCAATAGGTTCGTCCGTTTTTTTTATATGCATTTTTCATAAATTTATTTTAACAATTTTAAATAAAGCCAATGGATGAAATTTTTTTAACAATTTTTTTTATAACCGTTTTGTTATTTTTTTTAGGAACTGGAATTTGGGTTGCAATAAGCATGATTGGAGTATCTGCAATAGGCATGATGCTTTTTACCTCAAGACCGGTTGGAGATGCAATGGCAACAACAATTTGGGGTACCTCATCTTCATGGACATTAACTGCTTTACCACTTTTTGTATGGATGGGAGAAATTCTATTCAGGACTAAATTATCTGAAAATTTATTTAAAGGTTTGTCTCCATGGATGCAAAAGTTACCTGGGGGACTAATCCATGTTAATGTTGTAGGTTGTGCACTTTTTGCAGCAATTTCAGGATCTTCAGCCGCTACAGTTGCAACAGTTGGAAAAATGTCGATTCCCGAACTTAGAAAAAGAAAGTACCCTGAAAAAATTTTACTTGGCAGTTTAGCTGGCTCAGGAACATTAGGTTTGCTGATACCACCTTCAATTATTTTAATTATCTACGGTGTGACAGTCCAAGAATCTATTGCAAAATTATTTATAGCCGGAATTATTCCTGGAATAATGATAGCTTTAATTTTTATGTCATATGTAATCATTTGGTCATTAATAAATAATAAAATTATGCCAAAAGCATATGAAACATTTTCTTTTTTAGATAAAATTAAAAAATCAAAACAATTACTTCCAGTAATACTTTTAATACTTGGTGTGATTGGTTCAATATATACTGGTCTTGCAACAGCAACTGAAGCTGCTTCGTTAGGAGTTGTTGGGGCTCTAATTCTTTCTTACTTTCAAAAAAGTCTGAGTTTAAAAACTTTTAAAGAATCTTTATTGGGAGCAACAAAAACCTCTTGTATGATTGCTTTTATTTTAGCCGGTTCAACTTTTTTATCTTTAGCAATGGGTTTTACAGGTCTTCCGAGAAATTTAGCTATATGGATAGAAAGCATGCAGCTTTCTCCATATTTATTAATTTTTGTATTAATGATTTTTTATATTATTTTGGGAATGTTCCTTGATGGAATATCTGCTGTAGTTTTAACCATGGCAATAATAGAGCCTATGATTAGACAAGCAGGATTTGATATGATTTGGTTTGGTATATTTCTAGTAGTTGTAGTTGAAATGGCACAAATTACACCTCCAGTAGGATTTAATCTTTTTGTTTTGCAAGGAATGGCAAATAAAGATATGGGATACATTGCAAGAAGTGCTTTCCCTTTATTTTTATTAATGATTTTAGCAGTTATAATGATAATTATTTTTCCTGAAATTGCTTTATGGCTACCAGAGCAAATGGTACAAAATTTAAATAATTAAGATTGTTTACTTTTCAAATAATAATCCAAAGTACAAATTTTGGGTTCATTAGAGGCAATTATTAAAAGTCCACCTGCTATTGATAAGTTTTTTAAAAGCGCCATAAATTGAGTCTGGCTTTCAAAATCGTTGTGAAAAATTACCGTAACAACTATAGTAAATATAAAAATTGCAACTGCAGAAATTCTTGTTTGATATCCAATAATTAATAATATTGGAAAAACTAATTCGAAAATTAACGATGGATAAAATAAAATTTCTGGAACACCATATTCTTCCATATAAAAAATAGTTTCTTCTTTAAATAAGAATTTTTTTATAGCTTCTACAATAAAAAGTGTGGAAATAAATATCCTTCCAAATGCTTCAACAATATGCATACAAATTTAAAAATTAATTAATATTTAGATTTTTTAGTACCATCAATAATTTCTTTCAATTCCTGATACTCCTCACAATTACAACCTTTTAAGATTTCTAATCTTTCTTTTGCAAGTTCTATTCTATTAGTAGCAACGTAAAGCTCGCCTAGATACTCATTTATACCTATATGGTCTGGCTCTATGGCTAAACCTTCAAGATAATATTCTTCACCTTTTTCAAAATCTCCAAGTTTTCTTGTTGTAAATCCTAAGTAATTTAAAACATCAGCGTTATTTGGTTTTTTTTTATTAGATTTTAATAATAATTTAAGAGCTTTTTCATATCTTTTATTTGCTTTATCAACTTTACCTTTTTTCTCATATTTTTTTGCAAATTTAATTAATTTTACTGCTTTATCATAATTGGATGCTGTTTTTGAATCCGAAGAAGAACCAGCCGCATATGAACTATTAATTAATGTAAAGATTATAAATAAAGAAAAAAAAATTTTTTTCATACTTCAAATAAATTTTTTCATAATGTTTAAAGGTTTTAACTCAAGTCCATTTTCCACAAGATTTTTTTTAATTGAATTTGCTGTAGATAAAGAACTTTCGTTATCACCATGTATACATACAGAGTCTATTTCACAAGGTATCTGTTTCCCGCTGTGACAATTTATAGCTTGGTTTTTTACCATAGTTAAAACATGTTTTTTTGCTTCTTCAGGATCTATAATTAAAGCATGTGGTTTCGCTCTCGAAACTAAATTGCCATCGTCTTCGTAGTTTCTATCTGCAAATATTTCGCAAGCAATATTCATATTTAGTTTTTTTGCAGCTGATTCCATTTTAGATCCTGTAGGTACTAAATAGATCAAATTTTTGTCTATTTCGTAAACTGCTTTTGCAATAATTGTAGCCAATTCAATATCTTCACATGCCATATTATTTAATGCACCATGAGGCTTAATATGAGTAACATTTTCTCCATGATTAGAGGCTATATTTTGCAAAATTACGTATTGATCAATAATTAGTTTTCTTATTTCAGAAGGATGTAAATTCATTCTCTTTCTTCCAAAATTTTCAGGATCATTAAAAGAAGGATGAGCACCAATACTTACTTGATTTTTTTTAGAAATTTTCACCACTTCATTCATCGATTGATCATCGCCAGCATGATATCCACAGGCAACATTAGCTGAGTTAACTATGTCTAATAACTTAGGGTCGTTATGGTTAGAGTGATGTTTTGATTTTTCACCTAAATCGCAATTTATATTAATTTCCATAATAATAATTATGAATTATAACATGACATGCTAAAAAATATATTAAATCTTGGTGACGCAGCTTTATATTGTGATTTTGGCAATGAAGTTAACAGAAAAACTAATTTACATGTTATTACGTATTTTAAAACTTTACAAAAATTAAATTTAAAAGGTATTACAAATATTACACCATCCTATAATAAATTAATTATTTCATACGATTTATCAATTATAAAATTTCAAGAATTAAAAGAAGAAATAAAAAATCTAAAATTAATTCAAATAAAAAATAATGAAGAGAAAATAGTTAAAATACCAGTCTGTCTAGATGATGAGTTTTCATTAGATTTAAACAGATTATCTGAGAAATTGAAAATTGAAAAAGATAAAATTATTCAAACTTTTCTGAAAAAAGAATATTTTTGTTACATGACAGGCTTTATTGCTGGTATGCCTTTTTTAGGAGATACAGATTCCAAAATAAGATTGCAAAGATTAGATACGCCAAGAGTAAAAGTTCCAAAAGGGTCTGTAGGGATAACTGAACAGTTTTGCAATATTTATACATTTGAAAGCCCAGGGGGATGGAACATTATAGGAAATACCCCAATAAAAGTTTTTGATAAATTTAATCAAAAAAATCCTGCAAAAATTAATCCAGGAGACAGGGTTGCATTTTATAAAATCAATAAAGATGAATATTTAAAATTTAATGAGTAAGGCTTTTTTTGAAATTATAAGACCAGGAATTCATTCTACATTACAAGATTTAGGTAGAAATAATCAATACCATATAGGCATTCCCTTTAGTGGATCGATGGATAAAAGAAATTATTTAATTAGTAATAAATTATTAGGTAACAAACCTAATGAAGCTGTATTAGAATTTGCTTATCAAGGACCACAGATGAAATTCCATTCAGGAAAAGCAAGTGGTGTAATCACAGGAAATGTAACTTTTAATATTATTAGAAATAATTCTAAAATTGATAAAGGAATTTGCTATGAAACATTTATACTTAACGACGGTGATATACTAGATATAATATCTACTAATAAATCAGTTTATGGATATTTTTCTATAAAAAATGGTTTTACAGGTGAATATTTTTGGGAAAGTTGCTCTATTAATACAAAGGCAAAAATTGGATCAAATAACGGAGAAAAATATGAAGCTAAACAAAAAATTTATATTAACAAAAAAGAAAGTTTATCAAATCTTAAAAAAATAAATTATTTAAATTCTAAAATTGAATACATAAGAGTTTTAAAAGGAACTAATTTTAATTTTTTCTCAAAAAAAGCTAAAGAAATATTTTTTTCCAGTGAATTTGAAGTTTCAAAACTTACTGACAGAATGGGAATGAGGCTAGAGGGACCAAAGATTGAAAATTTCGTTGAAACAAATATTAAATCTGAAGGATTAATTAAAGGAGTTATTCAAGTGCCTGCAGATGGCAATCCAATAATTATGCTGTCTGACCATGGCACAATTGGAGGTTATCCAAAAATTGCAGTAGTTATATCAGCTGACTATGATAGGTTAACTCAACTAACTCCTGGGTCAAAAATCAAATTTAAATTAATTGAATTAAAAGAAGCAGAAAATCTTTATAAACTATATGAAATTGAAACTAAAAATATTTTAAATCAAATAATATGAATTTTTTAAACAGGATACCGGGACCATTTTTGGTTTTTTTAGGTGCATGCACTTTAAGTTTTGGTGGTTTAATTGTTAAATCATTCGAAGGAGCAAATCTTTGGCAAATTTTATTTTGGAGATCAGTATTTTTTTCACTAGTTGTTTTAATTTTTTTAATTTCGAGTTATAAAAAAAATATTTTTAATTCAATATACAGAATAGGTTTACCAGGTCTTTTTGGTGCTATAGTTCTTTCTTGTGGTTATGCAGGATATGTTTTTGCCATGTATAATACAACTGTAGCAAATGCCAATTTTATTATACAAACCCAAACAATTTTTTTAGCTATTTTTGGATATATATTTCTTAAAGAAAAAATATCCAGGTTAACATTAGCTTCCATATTTCTTGCTTTTTGTGGAATTTTTTTAATGCTCGGAGGGTCGCTAACTACAGGACAAATGCTTGGTAACATTGCTGCATTTGTTATGCCTCTTTCTTTTGCAGTTTTAATACTAACTGTAAGAAAATACCCTAGCATCGATATGATACCACTACAATTAATCGCTGGAATTGGCGCTGTTATAATAGGATATTTGCTTTCATCAAAAATTATAATTTCTTCTCATGATATATTTTTAGGATTTTTAGCAGGCTTTTTTCAGGTTGGTTTGGGGTTTATATTTATAACAATAGGCGCAAAAACTACTCCTTCTGCCTTAGTTGGAATCATAATGTTAACTGAAGCCGTATTAGGACCTCTTTGGGCATGGCTATTTATAAATGAAACTCCACCTTTGGTTGTTTTGTTAGGAGGTGTTATCGTTATATCAGCAGTTCTATTGCAATTTTTTAACCTTAAAATTGTAAAATAATTTTTTCTTCAATTAAAAATTTTTTATATTTGTGATATAAATTAATTATGTCTTTAATTAAAGACTTATCAAAAGAAAAAAAACAAATAGACGTTCAAATTAAAAAAATAACAAAGGCAAGACTTAACGATAGAACTTCAAGTTCTTGGATTAGTTTAAGGGCATTAAAGAAAAAAAAATTAGCTCTTAAAGATCAAATTGCCTCAATAGCTAAAACACACTAATTTAGCTACTTAATTAGACTTTATTTGAAACTCAAACTATTAAATTAGTTGGAAGAGTATTATTTTCTGTGTTAAAAATATTTTAGGATAGAAGCAAATTTTTATTTTAATACCTGGAGAAAACCACAAAAATTGATGAAGATAGCAGTAGTTGGATCAGGAATATCAGGTTTAAGTGCTGCCTATTATTTATCAGATAAACATCATATAGATTTATTTGAAAAAGAAGAACATTTTGGTGGACACGCCCACACTATTAAAATTCAATATGAAGGTAAAAAAGAAGTAGCAGTTGACATAGGATTTATGGTTTTTAATCAAAAAACATATCCTAACCTAATAAATTTTTTTTTAGAAAATAATATTGAAATTGAAAAAAGTGATATGTCGTTTTCTGTATCAGTTAAAAATAGTGATATTGAATATTGTGGAAAAGGATTAAACGGTATTTTTTCAAATAGAAAAAATTTATTAAACCTTAGGTTTATTAAAATGTTTTTTGAAATAATTAGTTTTTACAAAAATTGTGAAAAACTTAATATTGGTAATAACGAAGAAAGAACTCTAGGAGAATATTTAAAAAGTCAAAAAATGTCTGATTATTTTACTAATTATCATATAATACCAATGGTGTCTGCGATCTGGTCGATGCCACCCTATGAAGCTTCACAAATGCCTTTAAAGTTTTTTATTAATTTTTTTAAAAATCATGGATTGTTTAAATTAAAAAATAGACCCCAATGGTATACTGTAGCCAAAAGGAGTAAAACTTATGTAGACAAAATAATTTATCAAATATCAGGAGAGCATTTTAAAAATTATCCAATTAATAAAATTGAAAGAAATACACGAGGTATAAAAATATTTTATGGAGGAGAAAATGAATTTTTTAACTATGATAAAGTAGTAATTGCAACACATGCAGATGAAGCGCTAAAATTGATTGAAAAACCTACATTGAATGAATTGAAAATACTAAAAAACTTTAAATATAGGGAAAATATAGCGATTATTCATACAGATCAATCATTCATGCCAAAAAATAGAAAAGCTTGGTGCTCCTGGAATTCGTCTTTGAATATATATAACAATGATAAATCATCGGTAACATATTGGCTCAACCAGTTACAAAATTTAGATATTAACACAAATATTTTTTTAACTATCAATCCTTTTTCAGAAATATCAAAAAGTAAAATATTAAAAAAAGTTAATTTTACCCATCCTTATTATGACAAACAAGCACTAGATCATCAAAATCAACTTAATTTAATCCAAAATAAAGAAAATATTTTATTTTGTGGAAGTTATTTTGGTTATGGATTTCATGAAGATGGATTAAAATCTTCCATTGAAATGATGAAAAGCATTAATGATTAAAGAATCTTCAATTTATATTGGCAATGTAATTCATAAGCGATTTAAACCTAAAGTTCATTTTTTTAAATATAAAGTTTTTTCAACATTATTAGATTTATCTGAGATTAATTTATTAGATAAATCATTAAAAATTTTTTCATATAATAAATTCAATATTATTAGTTTTTATGATGTTGACCATGGACCAAGAGATGGTACTTCCTTAAAAAAATGGGTTATAAAAAATCTTATAGATAACCAAATAAATACAGAAGAAATTAAGATTAAACTTTTGTGTTATCCTAGAATTTTGGGGTATGTTTTTAATCCTTTGAGTGTTTTTTTTATTTATAACAAAAAATCAGAATTAATATCAATTTTATATGAAGTTAAAAATACTTTTGGTGAACAGCACACATACATATTTAAAATCAACGAAAATGATAATTTAATTAAAAATACATGTAAAAAAAAATTTCACGTATCCCCGTTTATTGAAATGAATTGTAAGTATTTTTTTAAGATACTAAAGCCGGATAAAAAAATTTCACTAATTATCGATCAATATGATGATGAAGGGAAGCTTCTTTACGCATCTCAGGATGGAAATAGAATTGATCTTAATAATAAAAACCTAATTTTATCTTATTTACGTCATCCATTAATGACCTTCAAAATTATTGCCGCAATACATTTTGAAGCATTTAAATTGTGGATTAAAGGTATTAAATCTGTGAAAAAAAAATTAAATATTAAAAATAATATAAGTATAGAAAATTAATGATCGTAGATAAAATTTCAGATTTAATAGTTTTTAAAACACTAAAAAATATAAAACATGGTTTTTTAGAAATAACAAATTTCAATGGCGAAGTATTAAAATTTGGAGATATAAATGAAAAACTTAAAGCAAGAATAGAAATTAAACACCCAAGTTTAAATTATAATTTAATCAGAAATGGTAGTGTTGGTTTAGCAGAGAGTTACATGCAAGGTTATTTTGAAACTGATAATCTTTCAAATTTAATAGAGATTACCGCTAAAAATATAAAATTAATTTATAAGTTCTCTGGAATTTTAGATTTTTCTGCAATAAATTTTTTAAAAAATAAAATTATTAAAAATACCAGAAAAAGAAGTAAAGAAAATATTGCTAAACACTATGATCTTGGAAATGATTTCTTCTCCTTATGGCTTGATGAAACTTTAACTTATTCAAGTGCAATATTTGAAAATGATAGCCAAAATTTATCAGACGCTCAAAATAATAAATATCAAAAATTAATTAATCTTCTAAAACCAAGAGATAACAGCAAAGTTTTAGAGATTGGTTGCGGATGGGGAGGATTTGCAGAATATTTAGGTAAAAATTACAATGTTAAATTAGATTGCATTACAATATCTAAAAAGCAATATGAATTTGCTAAGGAAAGAATTTATAAAGCAGGCCTCAATGAAAAAATTAATTTAGAGATTAAAGATTACAGAGATTTAAAAGGAAAATATGACTCAATAGCTTCAATTGAAATGATTGAGGCCGTAGGTCAGAATTATTTACAAAGCTATTTTAATACAATTAAAAAAAATCTCTCTACACACGGTAATGCTGGAATACAAGCAATTACTATCGATGATAGTTTATTTGATAGATACAAAAATAAACAAGACTTTATTCAAAAATATATCTTCCCTGGTGGATTTTTACCTTCAAAAAAAAGTTTGCATAAATACGCAGACGATAATGGATTAAAATTTAATGAATATAATTCTTATTCAAAACACTATTCCGATACTTTAATAATTTGGAGAAAGGAGTTTATCGAAAAGTGGGATTTGATTAAGAAGCAAGGATTTGATTTAAATTTTAAAAAAATGTGGGAATTTTATTTATCATATTGCGAAGCAGGATTTAAATCAAAAAATATAGATTTAATACAATTCTCTCTATGTAACAAATAAAAAAATGAAAATAATATTTGCATTAATTGTAACAATTTTATTAACTAGTTGTTCAGGAAATAATATGAAACCAACAGATTTTAAAGATCAAAAACCAAGATTAATTATAGAAGAATATATGTCAGGCAACGTAAAAGCTTGGGGAATTTTACAAAATAGATCGGGAAAAGTAACAAGACAATTTTCTGCCGATCTTAATGGCACATGGGATGGTAAACAACTAATTTTAGATGAAAAGTTTATTTGGAATGATGGAGAAATCCAAACAAGACAGTGGAAAATTGATAAAATTGACGAACATAATTACGAAGGTACAGCAGGAGATGTTGTAGGAACAGCCAAAGGTTATTCATATGGACCAGCATTTAAATTTGAGTATGTTTTATTAGTACCAGTTAAAGGTAGAGAAATGAAAATTACTTTTGATGACTGGATATTTATGCAAGATGAAAGAGTCGCAATCAACAGAGCAACAATGACTAAGTTCGGTATAAAAGTTGCTGAACTTACAGTTATCTTTGTTAAAGATTAATTTTTTTTTTGAAATTTAGTAAGTTTTTTAACTAAATAAAAGTAAATTTTACTTGGTAAAAGGCCAAACAACTTAAGGGTTAATGTAAGCTCTTTAGGAAAATGTATTTCAAAATTATTTTTATTTATTAAACCATCATAAATTTTATTAGCTGCAAATTCTGAAGTTTTTAAAAATGGCATTTTAAAATCATTTTTGTCTGTCATTGGTGTTTTAATAAAACCTGGAGAAACCAAACAAACTCTTACATTGTGTCTTCCAAAGTCAAAATATAAGCTCTCAGCTAGATTGTTTAAAGCAGATTTAGAAGGACCATAACCTGTTGAATTAGGTAAGCCTCTATATCCAGCAATTGAGGATACAATAGTAATTATACCGCTATTCTTATTTTTGAAGTACTCCTCAACAGCTTTAATGCTATTAACTGTTCCAAAGAAATTAACCTTAAAAACATTCTCTATTTGCTCTACATCTATATCCTTTTCTTTTTTTGGATTCCAAGTTCCAGTAGAAAAAAAACAGATGTCTACATTGCCATAATGACTTTTAATCTGTTCAAATACTTCTTTACATTTAGTTTTATCAGTAACATCTAAAGGGAAGGATTTAATATTTTCATTAGATTCGGATATTTCTTTTAAAATATTTTCTCTTCTAGCAGAGATTGCAACATTCCAGTTCTCATTCGCAAATTTTAATGCTAGAGCTTTACCAATTCCACTGCTTGCGCCAGTTATCCATATTACTTTTTTCATGATTTGAAACTATAACATATTTACATAGTTATATTTATGAATAAATTAAATTTATAATATTTATATATGGATGATGTTGTAATTATTGGAGGCGGCATAATTGGAGCAGCAAGTGCTTATTTCTTATCTAAAGAAGGAAGAAAAGTAAAAGTTATAGAAAGAGACCCAACATACAAAAATGCTTCTTTTCCATTATCTCTAGGGGGTTTTAGAAGACAATTTTTTCAAAAAGAGAATATTTTGCTTGGTAAATTTGCTAGAGAATTTATTTATCAAATACCAGAGTTGCTAAAAACGGATAAAAATCCTAACCCTACTGCAAGCATGGTCCCAAATGGATATTTATTAATGTTTGGGCCTGAGCATGCTGAAGAGCAATACAGAGCGTTAGAAAATCATAAAGCTTGTGAAGCAGGAACAAAAAATATTAAAGGTTCTGAATTAACAAAAGTATTTCCGTATATTAATAATGAAGGAATTGAAACAGCAACTTTCACAGATAACAAAAGTGAAGGCTGGATTGACCCATTTATGTTTCATAGCGCTTTAAAAAGTAAGGCTATTGAACTTGGAGCAGAGTTTATTAAAGGTGAAGTAAAAAGCATTTCAGAAATAAAAGCTAAAACTATTATTTCAGCAGCTGGGTGTTGGACAAAAGAATTGCTAGATGACATTCCAGTAGTTCCACAAAAACATACTGTTTTTAGAGTTAAGTGCCCAAAACATATTCCTGAAATGCCTTTAACTGGAGATTTGACAACAGGTGTTTATTGGAGGCCAGAGGGAAAAGAATATTTAGCCGGATCACCTCATTCTGTATTTGATGCAACAGATTTGGAGCCAGCATGGAATGATTTCGAAGAGCTAGTTTGGCCAGCTCTTGCAAAAAGAATTCCTGCATTTGAGGAATTAAAATTAACTGGTGGATGGGCAGGATATTATGATTGTAATAAATTAGATAATAATGCTGTTGTTGGTAAGCACCCTAAATATGAAAATGTTTATTTAGCATCAGGTTTTACTGGCAGAGGATTAATGCAAGCTCCAGGAATAGGTAGAGCATTAACTGAATTAATTACAACTGGATCATATCAAACAATTGATATTAGTGATTTTGCTGTTGAAAGAGTTTTAGATAATAAGGTTAGGCCTGAACCTTACGTTTTATAATATTATTAAGTACCACAAAAAGTTTTATATTTTTTATCGCTAACTGGAGCAGGGGATTGATAATCAATATTTTCTTTTGTTTTTTTATATGGTTTTTCTAATACATTAATTAATTTTTTTAATGGAGATAAATCATTGTTATTTGCAGATTCTAATACTTCTTCAACTTTATGGTTTCTTGGAATAACTAAAGGATTAACTGACTTCATTAAACTTAAATACTTTTCAGGTGTATTATTATTTAGCTTTAATCTTTCTTTCCATCTTTCTTTCCATGTAAGAAAGTTTTCATCATTATAGATTTTATTGTGTTGAAAATTTTCATCCATTAAAAAACAAAATGTATTTGTATAGTCAGCTTTATTTTTATGCATCCAGGTTAATAAATCTAATATTAAAACTTGATCTTTTGGATCTTGACCAAATAAACCTAATTTATCCCTCATCATATTAATCCATTTAGTCTCATAACTTTTGTCGAAACTATTTATTGCTTCAGTAGCAATCTCAATAGCCTTATCTTTTTTTGGATCAATAAGAGGTATTAAACATTCTGCAAATCTTGCCAAGTTCCATTTAGTGATACTAGGTTGGTTAAAATAAGCGTATCTACCAAATTCATCTATAGAACTAAAAACAGTTTGTGGATCATAAGTATCCATAAAAGCACATGGGCCATAATCAATTGTTTCACCGGAGATCGACATGTTGTCCGTGTTCATAACACCATGGATAAAACCAACTCTCATCCAATTAACCACCAAGTCAATTTGAAGTTCAGTTAAAACTTTTAATAAATCTAGCGCTTTATTTTTAGATTTTTTAATATTCGGATAATGACGATTTATTGTGTAATCAACTAATGTTCTTAGTTCACTTTCATTATTTCTCATAGCAACATATTGAAATGTTCCAACTCTTAAATGACTAGAAGCAACTCTGGTTAGTATGGCACCTTGTAATATATTTTCTCTTACTACATCTTCACCAGTTTTAACTACTGCCATACTTCTTGTTGTTGGTATATTTAATGAATGCATTGCTTCACTAATTATATATTCCCTTAACATTGGCCCTAGTGCAGCTCTTCCATCGCCATTTCTTGAAAAAGGTGTTTGTCCCGATCCTTTAAATTGAATATCAAATCTTTCATTATTTTTAGATACATGTTCTCCCATCAAGACTGCTCTACCATCTCCCAGCATTGTAAAATGGCCAAACTGATGACCTGCATAAGCTTGTGCAATAGATTTAGATCCTTTGGGCAATGAATTTCCCGAAAATAAATTTGATAAATCTTTTTTGTTAATCAAAGAAAAATTTAGTCCTAATTGTTTTGCCAAATTATCATTTAAAATAATTAATTCTGGTGATTTAACTGGAATAGGAGATGTGTTAGAAATAAAAGGATCAGGCAGCTTTGAATAAGTATTATCAAAGCGCCAACCAATGGTCATTTTAATTAGCTTACTTCTGCTTGGTTTTCTTTTGGTTTAACTTCGGTTTTAAATTGATTAGATATTTTTTGGACTTCTACAGATGAAACTTTATATTCAGCACACATAGTTTCTTCATCTTTACCATGTCCAGTCACCATGTTAACCATATGTTCAGGAAAATGGAATGTTGTAAAAACAATTCCTTCCTTAACTTTATCAGTCACTTCTACTTTTAAAGCTACTTCACCACGGCCAGAATAAAGTCTACCAATATCACCAGTATTTAAATCTCTTTTCTTAGCATCTTTAGGATGTATTAATAATACATCTTCCGAAACAATATTAATATTACTAGTACGTCTCGTCATTGTAGCAGCATTATAATGTTGAAGAACTCTACTTGTAGTTAGAATTAACGGATAATCTTTTTGATTAGTTTCAATTTCAGTGGATTCTTTAAAATCAAAACTTTTTAGTCTGCCTTTTCCAAGTTTAAATGTTTCTTTATGTAAAATTTGAGTATCAGTACCATCTTCTTGTACAGGCCATTGTAAACCAAATTTTCCTAGTCTTTCTCTTGTTACTCCTTTAAAGAATGGTACAACGTCTGCTATTTCAGCCAATACTTGATCAGCATCGTAAGTTGGCTGGTCAAATCCTAATTTTTGCATCATATCAGTTACAATAACACCATCTGGCTTTGTTCCTGGTAGTGGTGGAACTGCTTTATTAACTCTTTGAATTCTTCTTTCAGTATTAGTGAATGTTCCATCTTTTTCTAAGAAAGTTGTTCCTGGTAATACTACAGTTGCAAGTTTTGCAGTTTCACTCATAAAAATTTCTTGAACTACTAATAACTCAAGAGAATTCATGGCATCCACTACATGAGCACTATTAGGATCTGTTTGCACAATGTCTTCTCCAATTATCCAAACCGCTTTAACCTCTTTGTTGATAGCCGCATCAAACATCTGAGGAATTTTTAACCCAGCTTTTGTTGGATGAACCACTCCATATTTTTCCGTATAAAAATTTTGATTTTTTTTATCTGAAACTTCAAAATATCCTGCTCCCTGGTGAGGTTGACATCCCATATCAGCTGCACCCTGTACATTATTTTGTCCTCTTAAAGGGTTAACTCCAACTCCTTTTCTTCCAATATTTCCAGTTATCATTGCAAGGTCAGCAATTAACATTACAGTTTTAGATCCTTGTTCTTGTTCAGTAACACCAAGACCATGAAACTCCATTGAATTATTCGCTGTAGCATAAGCAATAGCTGCCTCCTTAACCATTTGTTTATCTACACCCGCAACTTTTGCTAGTTGATCAATATCCTGTCTTTCAATTTCTTTTAAAAAATTATCAAAACCTTCAGTTCTATCTCTAACGAAGTCTTTATCATAAAGTTTTGATTTTATAATAAAATGCAACATCATATTTAATACAGCCACATTCGTTCCAGGTCTTAACTTAATATGATAATCAGCAAGTTTAGCAAGTTCAGTGGTAATAGGATCTAATACTATTAATTTCTTACCCTTCATTACTTGTTGTTTGATTTTTGCACCAGTTACAGGATGGGCATTTGTCGGATTAGCACCAATAACCATAAATAAATCTGCATGGTAAATATCTTCTGTAGAATTTGTTGCCGCTCCAGTACCAAAAGTTTGTTGCATTCCCCATGCGGTAGGTGAATGACAAATTCTAGCACAACAATCAATATTATTAGTTCCAACTGCTGCTCGGATCATTTTCTGGAAAACATAATTTTCTTCATTAGTACATCTAGCTGAAGAAATACCAGCAACTGAGTCCGGACCATTTGCTTTTATAATTCTATTTAATTCTTTTTTAATAAAGTCATATGCTTCATCCCATGATGCTTCTTCAAATTTGCCATTTCTTTTAATTAATGGAGTTTTCAATCTATCTGGATGATCATAAAAACCGAATGCATATCTACCTTTAATGCATGTGTGTCCTGCATTTACTTCTGTTTCTTTTGGAGTATCTATTGCAATAACTTTTTTGTCTTTAATAGAAGCTTCTAAATTACAACCAACACCACAATAAGAACATGTGGTTCTTACTTTTTCATCAACAGCAGTTGATTTTGACTGAAATACATCAGATATAGCATCTGTTGGGCATGTATGAGCACACGCACCACATGATACACAAGATGAATCTCCAAACAACATATCGTTATCTGTTGTAATTCTAGATTCAAATCCCCTACCACTCATTGTTAAAACAAATGAACCTTGAATTTCATCACAAGCTCTTACGCATCTTCCACAATTAATACAATTATCCAGGTTCATTCTCATATAATCATGGGAAGTATCTCTAGGGATACCTTTGTGTTGTTTTGGACTATTATATCTATGATCGGATATACCTAAGTCGTTAGCAACATCTTGAAGTTCACAATTATTATTTACTTCACAAGTACCACATTCCATTGGATGATCTGTTAAAACTAATTCTACAATATTTTTTCTTAGATCTGTTAAGCTTTCATTATTAGTAAAAATATGTTGGTTTTCACCGACAGGAGTATGACAAGATGCTACAACTTTTGTTGGTCCATCTTTTTCCAAAGCAACTTCAACAGAGCAGACTCGACAAGCTCCATAAGGGGCAAGATTAGGGTCGTCGCATAAAGTTGGTACTTTTTTTTCTCCAAGATAACTTTTTACAAATTTTAAAATAGAAGTATGTTTAGAACCAATTTCATATGGTTTACCGTCTATATATGCAATTTTTCTTTTTTCTGAGCTCATTAATTTTCTTTTATCATATCATTTTTCATTTCATCTCCAAAATACTTTAGTATATTCATTATAGGAGTAGGTATTGCCCCACATAAGGCGCATAAACAACCTTTTTTCATTGTTACTAACAATTCATTAAGTAGTTTTAGAGGAATTTTGGATGTTTTGTTTTTTAATTGATCAAACATCTCTTTTCCTCTGTAAGAACCAAGTCTTCCAGGAAAACATTTTCCACATGATTCTTCTGCAGTGAATTCAAATAAATGATGAATATAATCAACCATAGGAAAATCTTTTGGTATACTTACTATACTTGCATGACCCAACATAAAACCAGCTGCTGTAAATTCTTGAAAATCAAGGTTTAATTTTTCAACTTCTTTTATAGGTATCACTCCTCCTAAAGGTCCTCCAACTTGTAAAGCTTTTATCGGTTCTTTAAATCCTCCGCCTATATCATATAAAACTTTTTTCATTGGTGTTCCCATTTCAATTTCATAAACACCTGGATTATTAAAAAAACTGTCGAGACAAACTAACTTTGTACCAGCTGATTTTTTATTTCCTATGGCAGAAAATTTTTCAGATCCATTTATTAGAATTCCAGTTGCTGCTGCGAGCGTTTCTACATTATTAACAACAGTAGGTTTCTTATATAATCCTTCGGTAACAGGGAAGGGAGGTCTGACATCAACTTCAGCTCTTCTACCTTCTATAGATGCGATCAATGCAGTTTCTTCTCCACATATATATGCTCCTTGACCAATACATATATTTAAATCAAAACAAAATTTTGTTCCAAGAATATTATTTCCAAGCAAGCCTTCATTTTTTAATAAATTAATTGAAGCATTTAAGGCTTCAATTGATTTAGGATATTCGCCCCTTATATATAAAACTCCTTCATCACTTCCAATAACATAGCCACAGATAATCATACCGAATATTACCTTTAAAGGTTGGTCTTCTAGTAAATATCTATCTGAATAAGCTCCAGAGTCACCTTCATCTGCGTTACAAATAACATATTTTTTTTCTGATTTTGCTTTACTACAAAAGTCCCATTTCATTCCAGTCGGAAAACCGGCACCACCTCTACCAGTTAAATTTGAATCCAAAAGAGATTTAATTATTTTTTGTTTGTCAGCATTTACAAATTTTACCAAATGTTTTTTAAACTTATCAAGATCTGAAGTCTCATCATCCATTAAAAAACTTGTTGAAGCAAAGCTCTTTGAAAAAAATTTTTCTTGATCTAAATCTTTACCTTTAATTATATCATCAATTTTATTTATGTCATTTCCAGCATAGTTTTGTCCATTATAATGAAAAGCATTATTTTCATAGCAATATCCTAAACAAAACATTTCACCAACTTTATCATCACCAAGTTTATCTTTTAATTTTTTCTTTAATGGCTCTTGCGTTCCCGCACACATACATGCGCTTCCATTACAAACAAAAGCTTTTTTTTCTCTATGAGCAGGTCTTAAAAATTCATAGAAACTCTCAGCTCCATGTAAGGTAGAAACTCCCACGTGATATTTATCTGCAATCTCTTTCATTCCTTCACCGTTATTGGAATTTAAAGATCTTTCAGATAATTTTTGAAATAAATTATCTTTTAAACCTATTCTTCCAGACAATTTGCTTATATTTTTCGACATATAGTTAAAATAAAACTCTTTCTTTATTTGTATATATATTGAAACTATTTTTTTTTACAAAGCCTAATAATGTCATTTTAAACCTTTTAGCTAGATCTATAGCAAGACTTGTTGGCGCACCAACTCCAGCCATAAGACCAATATTTGACATTAGTCCTTTTTGGATTAATTCAAAATTTAATCTTCCTGAGCAGGCAATAAATTGAGAATGATTATCAATTAGTTTTTCTTTATGCGAGTGACCTATAAGTTTATCTAGAGCATTATGTCTTCCAACATCTTCTCTTGTTGCAATCACTTTTCCATTTTCATCGATCAAAGAACTTGCATGAATACCACCTGTTTTAGAAAATTCAGATTGTTCGTTTGTTAGCAGTTCTGGAGATTTTAAAATAATTTCTTTTTTAATTTTAGGATAAGAGATATCTAATTTATTTTCTTTAATTACCTCAACTGTTTCAAGAGAGGTTTTTCCACAAACTCCACATGAAGAATTAGTTATAAAATTTCTTTTTATTTTTGCGATATCAATGTTTTTAGTATTATTTATAGTTGCAACTATTTTATTTTGAATATTAAAATCTCCTACTTTTTCTCCTATTTTTTTTATATTTTCTATATCAGAAAAATTTTCTATTATTCTTTCATTAAATAAAAAGCCAGATATTAAATCTTCATCATGTCCTGGTGTTCTCATTGTAATGGATAGTTGATCAGTTTCCCATTTTCCATCAACCTTATATTTAAGATTCATTTCAATAGGTTCCTCTACCGAAACAGAATCTTTTATCTCTTCTGTAGAACTTCCTTTTAACTTTACAACACTATATTTAATATCCATTTACAAAGGGTATTTTTTTTTTAAAATTAATCGATTTAAAACTACTCCAAAAATTAAAACAATAATAGTACCTGAAATAATTGGATTTATTATATAATCCAAAGATACACTACCCATTATTACAATTATGGGATTACCACCCGCTGGGGGATGAGTTATATTTAACATAATCATCAAAGCTACGCCTGCGCCAACAGCTATAGGTAAATTAATATATAAAGGCAAAGGAATAAAATAAAGCACAAACAAACCAGCCAAAGATGTTGCCAGGTGTCCAAAAAAAATATTTTTTGGTTGTGCAAATGGACTTTCAGGATATCCATAAAGTAAAACCATTGTAGAACCAAAAGAAGCAATTAAAAAAATTCCAAATTCTGTTTTATATGTAAGAAGAGTTAATGCACCAATTGTAATTGCAGAAAACAAACCAGCAATTAAAGCTTTTACAATAATTGAATTCTTCATTTTATAATTTTAATGCTTTTGAAACTGCTTTAAAAGGTAATAACAAACAATCTTTTCTAGCAATATTTTTTTTATCAAAAATTTTTTTAAAAATTTTCCATTCTTTTGGGATATTTGTAAGATTATCTTCAAAAAAAGTTTCAATTACATTTAATAAACTTTTAACACTTTCGACTGGTTTATTAATTGAATTACTCGACAAAAGACTCACTGAGGCTTGACAATAAACACAAGATTTGCACTGATATCCAAAGTCTACAATTTTATTTTCCTTAACTTTTAAGCTTATTTCCATTTGATCTCCACAAATAGAGTTTTTATGTTTAGCTTTATGGGTGTGGTCTTTAATTACTTTGTTATTTTCAGTATTTGACGCAATTTGTAAAATTTTTAGGTCCATTTTAAATTCTTTTAATAAACAATTAATAATTTATATTTCTTTTGATGATTGAAAACAACATTCTAGGCATAATTCTCGCAGGGGGCAAATCAAGTAGATTTGGCGAAGACAAATCATCTGCAAAATTAGGCAATAAAACTTTATTAGATCATACTATAAATAAAATAGAAAATGAATTTAATGAAATATTAGTGATTTCAAATAATAAAGAATTCAATTTCAAAAATAATAAAATTCATGTTGTAGAAGATTGTATGGATGGTCAGCTTGGACCATTGGTTGGCATACTCACAGCAATGAAATGGGTTATAAAAAATAAAAAAAACTATAAATGGATAGCATCGTTTCCTTGTGACACACCTTTTTTTGATATTAAATTAATAAGTGAATTAAAAACTAAAGTTAAAGAAACATCAAAAAAACTTATTTTTTTAAATAGCAATAAAAAGAGACATAATATTTTTGGTTTATGGTCAATGG
>CACJRJ010000002.1 GCA_902595725.1 uncultured Pelagibacteraceae bacterium | reverse complement strand
AAAATAACAAGATATTATTAAAATGTTTAATGGAATTATATTTAACCAAGGAAAAGTTCACAAAATATCTAAAAGAAAAAAAGGTATTAATTTATTTGTTGAATCTAACCTTTCATTAAAATCTAAAGATCTAGGTATATCAATATCATGTGATGGTGTTTGTCTAACTTTAGTATCAAAAAAAAATAAAATTTTAGAGTTTTATTTGTCAAATGAAACTTTAAATAGAAGTAAATTTAAAAAAATTACAAAGGGAGATACTGTTAATTTAGAACTTCCACTTAAGAAAGGACAAAGTATATCAGGTCATATATGCCAAGGTCATGTGGACTATATTTCGAAAGTTAAAAAAATAAAATTGGTTGATAAATCTTATCAGATGGAGTTTTCTGCCAACAATAAACAAAAAAAAAGTTTAATTGAAAAGGCCTCTATATTAATTAATGGAGTGTCTTTAACAATTTCCAAAATTACTAAAAATGGTTTTGAAGTATGGATAATACCTCATACCTATAAATTGACAAATTTATCTAAATTAAAAAAGAATAGTTTGGTAAACATCGAAATTGATATTTTATCAAAATATGTAAAAAAATATTTTCATGACAAATAATAAATTTAGTTCAATAGAAACTATAATTAAAATAGCAAGAAAAGGTGGAATGTATATTTTAGTTGATGATGAAAATAGAGAAAACGAAGGTGATTTAGTTTTTTGTTCATCAGATGTCAATCCAAAAAAAATTAATTTTATGGCAAAATATGGAAGAGGTTTGATTTGTTTAACTTTGGATAGTGTTCAAGCAAAAAAATTAGGATTATCATATATGTCAGCTGTTAATGAGTCTAGAAACCAGACCGCATTTACAATTTCTATAGAAGCAAAAAAAGGTGTAACAACAGGTATATCAGCACAGGATAGATCAAGAACAATTAAAGTTGCTACAAAAAAAAATGTTTTAAAAAAGGATATTGTATCTCCTGGTCATGTTTTTCCTATAATTTCAAAAGATGGAGGAGTGCTAGTTAGAGCGGGTCATACAGAAGCATCGGTGGATATCTCTAAGCTTGCTAAAAAAAATACTTCAGCAGTAATTTGTGAAATTATGGATGATGATGGAACAATGGCTCGTGGTGAAAAATTACATAATTTTGCAAAAAAGCATAAATTAAAAATTGGAAGAATTGATGACCTTATTGCTTATAGATTAAAGAAAGAAAAGTTAATTAAACTAAAAAAAAAATCTAATATAGAAGTTAAAGGAAAAAAATATTTAATAAGAATATATGAAAATTTATTAGATGGTTCTGAACATTTTGCACTTATAAAAGGAAAAATTAAAAAAGGAATAGTTCCTCGTGTTCGTGTTATATCATCAAACGTTGTACAAAATTACTTGCTAAATCAAAATTTACCAAATTCTTTTAATAATACTCTGAAACATTTTAAAAAATACAATAATTGTGTTCTTATATTTATAAGAGATACTAATTTGAAATCTGTTACACAGACTTTACGTGACTATAAAAGCAAAGATTTTTATAAAAAAGGAAAGGATAAATTAATCAAGAACTATGGTATAGGAGCACAGATTATTAAATCTTTAAAGATAAAAAATATGATATTAGTTACGAGATCTAGAAAAAAAGTCGTTGGACTTGACGGTTATGGAATTAAAATTACAAAGCAGGAAATAATTAAATGAAAAAAATATTAATTGTATTAGCTGATTATTATGAGGATATATCTTTATCATTATTAAAAAGTGCGAAAAATGATTTAAATAATTTTTCTTTAAAAGTAATTAGAGTTCCAGGAGTATTCGAAATTCCTATAACTATTTCAAAAAATATAAAAAAATATGATGCTTTTTTAGCTTTAGGCTGTGTTATAAAAGGAGAAACACCTCATTTTGATTTCATTTCAAGTGCATCAACGCAAGCTATAATGAATCTGTCTGTAGAAAGTAGAAAACCTATAGGTAACGGTATTATAACTTGTTTAAATATGAAACAAGCAAAGGCTAGAGGAAAAAAAGGAAAAGAAGCAGCTAGAGCAGTAATTTCAGTACTATCTCAATAATATGACTTTACAGTATAGACCAAAAAATAACCCGAGAGTAATAGTAATACAAAAACTTTATGGAAAATATTTTAATGAGGATGAAAATTTAACCTTTCCTAAGCATAGATTTAAAAAATTTATTAAAGATGTAGTTAAAGGAACCATTGAAAGAGACGATGTAATTAATGATGAAATATCAAATCACCTTAATGAAGATTTAGATTTAAAAAAATTAGATAAAGTTTTTCAAGTTATAGTTAAAAGCGCTATATTTGAATTTTTATATAAACCAAAAATATCATCAAAAATTATTATAAATGAGTACTTGAAAGCTTCAAATTTTTTTATAGAAGACGGACAAACTAAATATTTAAATGCTTTACTGGATAAAATATCGAAGAAATTAAGAAATTCTAATGGATGAATTTGAATTAATAAAAAAATATTTTCAGAAAATTTCTAATAACAATTACAGCGCAAAAAATTTAAACGACGATATATTTTTTGACAAGAATAAAAAATTAGCAGTATCCATCGATACTTATAATGAAGGTGTGCATTTTCCTAATTTTAAATACCCAAATTTAGTAATAAAAAAAGTTATAAGAGCATCAATTTCTGATTTGATATCAAAAGGAGTTAAACCCAAATATTATTTTATCTCTGCCTCTGGAAACAATAATAAATTTTCAAAAAAAAATTTAAAAATGATTTCAAAATCGTTAAGGCAAGACCAAAAAAAATATAATTTAAAATTATCAGGTGGTGATACGACAAATGCAAATAAAGTTTCATTTTCTATAACAACTATTGGTTTTTCAAATAAAATTATTGAAAGAAATAAAGCGAAATTAAACGATGATATATACGTTACTGGAAATTTAGGTGATAGTTTTGTTGGTCTTAAAATAATCAAAAATAATATTAAAATGAATTCAAAATTAAAAAAATATTTTATTAATCAATATTATTGCCCAGATTTACCTTACAAGATTTATAAAGAATTATTTAAATTTGCAAATACATCTATGGATATATCAGATGGTTTAATTTCTGATATGAATAAACTAATTAATAAACAAAAATTATCATTTAGTATTAATGTTAACAAAATTCCAATTTCTAAAAATCTAAAAACTTATTTAAAAAAATCTAAAAATATAAAAACTAAATACATATTTAATGGAGACGACTATCAAATATTATTTACAGCGCCACAAAAAAAACGATTATTAATTAAATCAATTGCAGAAACGATGAATCAAAAAATCACATTAATTGGCAAAATAAATAACGGTCATAAAAAAAATTCGTTAAATATGGACAATAAACCTCTAAATCTAACCAAATTTCAAGGTTATTCACATAAGTTTTGATAAGTTAAATATTGCCTTTTATTTCTTTTTTTGTAATGTCCGATTTTTAATATTTACTAATTAACTAACAATTAAAGGAATTATGGAAGCATCAGCATCAAATATACTTCAACTTATTATTTTAGTGGGATTATTATCAATCGTTTATGGTTTTTTCACAGGTAAAAACATTTTAAGTTCTAGCGCCGGAAATAACAAGATGCAAGAAATAGCTTCTGCAATCCAAATTGGAGCTAAAGCATATCTAAACAGGCAATATAAAACTATAGCAATTGTAGGTGTGGTTGTTTTAGTTATAATTAGTTTTTCATTTAGTATTTTGGTAGGCTTAGGTTATTTAATTGGAGCAACATTATCAGGAATTGCTGGATATGTTGGTATGCTTGTATCTGTTCAAGCAAATGTAAGAACCGCAGAAGCTTCAAGAAAAGGATTGTCACAAGGTCTTTCAATAGCATTTAAATCTGGAGCTGTAACAGGAATGTTAGTAGCTGGATTAGCTCTTTTATCAATTGCAGTTTATTATTATTTACTATTATCTTATGGAGTTGCTGAGAGAGAAATAGTAAATGCTTTAGTTGCGCTAGGTTTTGGTGCTTCATTAATTTCAATTTTCGCAAGACTTGGTGGTGGAATATTTACCAAAGGCGCTGACGTAGGTGCTGATTTAGTTGGTAAAGTAGAAGCTGGTATCCCAGAGGATGATCCAAGAAACCCCGCTGTAATAGCTGACAATGTTGGAGATAATGTAGGAGATTGTGCGGGAATGGCAGCTGATTTATTTGAAACTTATGCAGTAACAATAGTTGCTACTATGGTTTTATCTTCAATATTTTTTCATGGTGATCTTAATATGATGGTTTATCCATTGTCCATTGGTGGTGCTTGTATATTAACATCTATTATTGGAACATTTTTTGTTAAATTAGGTAAATCTAAAAATATTATGGCTGCTTTATATAAAGGTTTTATAGTTACAGCTTTAACCTCACTATTAATTTTATATCCAATTACCGATTATGTTTTAGGATTAGATAATGGTTATACAATTTCTAATAAATCATTTACAGGAATGAGCTTATACTTATGTGGTGTTATAGGTTTAATTATAACAGGCTTGCTAATATGGGTAACAGAATATTACACTGGAACTAATTATAGACCAGTTAAAAGTGTTGCCTCTTCTTCTACCACTGGCCACGGAACTAACGTAATTCAAGGTTTGGCTGTTTCTATGGAAGCAACAGCTATACCAGCCTTAATAATTGTTGGAGGAATTTTATTAACAAATCATATTGCAGGTCTTTTTGGAATTGCGATAGCAGTGACTACTATGCTTGCATTAGCAGGTATGGTAGTTGCATTAGATGCTTATGGTCCAGTAACAGATAATGCTGGAGGAATTGCAGAAATGTCAAATTTACCTAAAAATGTTAGAAAAACTACTGATGCATTAGATGCAGTAGGAAATACAACAAAAGCTGTTACAAAAGGTTATGCAATTGGATCAGCGGGTTTAGGAGCTCTAGTTTTGTTTGCTGCCTACACTGAAGATATAAAACATTTTTCAAAAGTTGCAGGATCAAATTTAGAAGGAATTGTTGTAACTTTTGATTTATCAAATCCTTTTGTTGTTGTTGGTTTATTAGTAGGAGGTATGCTTCCTTACTTATTCGGATCAATGGGTATGCAGGCAGTAGGTAGAGCAGGCGGAGCAGTAGTTGTAGAGGTAAGAAGACAATTTAAAAAAATTCCAGGTATAATGAAAAGAAAAGCAAAACCCGACTATGGAAGGTTAGTTGATTTACTAACAAAGGCTGCAATAAAAGAAATGATTATACCTTCATTACTGCCAGTATTATCACCGATTGTTTTATATTTATTTATTTTACCTATTGGCGGTCAAGTTGCAGCGTTATCTTCCGTAGGCGCAATGTTATTAGGTGTAATTATTACAGGATTATTTGTTGCTGTTTCAATGACAGCAGGCGGTGGAGCCTGGGATAACGCTAAAAAATACATCGAAGATGGTAATTATGGAGGAAAAGGGTCAGAAGCTCATAAAGCTGCAGTAACTGGAGATACAGTAGGTGATCCATACAAAGATACAGCAGGACCAGCTGTTAATCCAATGATTAAAATTACAAATATTGTTGCTTTATTATTATTAGCCATAATAGCTGGATAGTTAATATTATTTAGTTTTCTTTCTTTTTACTGGAGCGTCTATTTTTTGTTTTAAACTTTTAATTACACCAGAAATATATGAATTTTTATTATAACTTGTTGTAGTATTTTTTTCAGTAAATTTATATTCATTCATATCATTTATATCTAAAAATTCTTTTTTAACAACTAAGCCTCTTTTATCTATTTCTATTATTACTATATTATTATTTTCAATTTTTTGTGTTCCAAGTTTAAATACTGAACGATTAGCTTTTTTTCTTTCTATATATATCCATATATTGTTATCAAAATTACTCTTTGTTGAAGCGGGTCCGAATATATCTAAAATTTGATTACGATTAGTTCTATTTAATACAATTTTATTATATTTCTTTTCCAAAGATAAAGTTCCATGATTATTTCTAACTTTATCTCTCGTACAACTTAATGTGGATAAAAATATTAAAATTAGTATATATCTCATATGAATAAAAATTTTCTTAATATTTACAATAATTTAGTTAAATTAACTAGAAATAAATTATTATATATTAATAAGATAAGTAATGAAAGTTTTTCTGATCGTTTAATAATTTTTTTATTCCATTTTGCTTTTTTTTTAAAAGTTTATAAAAATAAATCTAATAAAGAAGAATTTCAAAAATTATACGATTATATATTTTATCAAATTGAATTAAGTATAAGAGAAATTGGTTATGGAGATTCTACGGTTAATAAAAAAATGAAAGAATACGTTAATTTACTATATAAGATTATTGATAAAGTTGAGCTTTGGGAAAAATTGAAATTTAATGAAAAAATCGTTTTTTTTTCAAATTTCTTAGATGTAACCCATGAAAATACATTTTATATTGAATATTTTAATAAATATACAATTTATCTTAGAAAAAAGTCTTTTAATTATTTTACAAAAGAGGTAATAAGTCATAAATTTTAGATATGGCAGTACCAAAACGTAAAACAACAAAATCAAGAGCTGGGAAGAGAAGATCGCATATAAAGTTCTCCTCTAAAAATATTATTGAAGATAAAAAATCTGGAGAGTATCGTTTGTCTCATCACTTAGATTTAAAATCTGGCTTTTATAAAGGTCGACAAGTTTTAGAACCTAAAGAATAATTTTTTTAAATGAATAAAATGATAAGAATTGCAGTAGATGCAATGGGTGGTGACAATTCACCACAAAAAATAATTGATGGAATAGACCTTCATAATAAAAAAACAAATAATGTTTTTTATAATATTTTTGGAGATGCTGATTTAATAAATCCTGTGATAAAAGATAAATCTATTAATAAAAACAATTACGAAATAATACATACAAAAGATATAATTAAAGGAGAAGATAGCGCCTTTACAGCCGCTAAAAGAGGAAAAAAAACTAGTATGTGGTTAGCTATTGATAGTGTTAAAAATAATTCATCAGATATAGTAGTTTCTGCTGGCAATACTGGAGCATTGCTGGTTATTGCTAAATTAAATATTAGAATGATTGAGAATATAGATAAACCTGCTTTATCAGGATTATGGCCGAGCAAAAAAGGAATGAGTGTAGTTTTAGATTTAGGAGCCAATGTGGAATGTAGTGATAAAAATTTAATTGATTTTGCAATAATGGGTTCTTCATTATTTAGATCTTTATTTCCTGAAGATAATCCAAAGGTAGCTTTACTAAACATAGGATCAGAGGAAGTTAAGGGTAATGAAATTATAAAAGAAACTTATCAAAAATTGAATCAAATAGGTAATGAAGATTTTGAATTCAAAGGATTTATTGAAGGAAGCAATATAATGGATGGCAATGTAAATGTAATTGTTGCAGATGGATTTACTGGAAATGTTGCTCTAAAAACTGCAGAAGGCACAGCAAACTTTATATCAAGTGAATTAAAAAGTGCTCTAAAAAGTTCTATATTTGGAAGATTAGGATCACTAATTTCAATGGGGAGTTTAAAGAAATTTAAAAAAAAATTGGATCCAAGACTATATAATGGAGCGATACTTCTGGGCCTTAACTCTCCGGTAATTAAAAGCCATGGTGGAACAGATTATATAGGTTTTGCAAATTCATTGTCCGTATGTGAAAAAATTGTTAGAAACAATTTAATTGATAAAATTAAAAATAGTATAAATTAATTAATGAGAATTAATCTAACAAAACAAGAAATTGTTAATTCAATTTTTATGCAAATTGGTTATTCGAAAAAGATTTCAGAAATGTTGTTAGAGGATTTTTTTGATATTATATTGCAAAATTTAAAAAAAAGTAAAAAAGTCAAAATCGCTAAATTTGGAACTTTTGAGTTACGTAAAAAAAATAGTAGAATTGGAAGAAATCCAAAAACAAAGGAAAAAAAAATTATTTCAGCAAGAAATGTTGTGCTTTTTAAGCCTTCTAAAGAATTAAAAAAAAAAATTAATAATATATATGATAAAAAAATTTGAAAATGCATATAAAACGATAGGTGAAGTAGCAAAAGATCTAGATTTAATTAATCATAAAACTGGAAAATTAAACACACATACAATTAGATTTTGGGAAAAAGAATTCAAGCAAATTAAGCCAAAAATATTTTCTGGAAGAAGAAGATATTATGATAAAGAAACTATAATTTTTTTAAAAAAAATAAGGTTTTTGCTTAAAGAAAAAGGTCTAACAATTAATGGAGCTAAAAAATTTTTGGTTGAAGAAAGTTCTTTTAGTCTTGACGAAACTGACAATACATCTATAAGTTCATCAAAAAGTAATTTAAAGTCTAAACTAAAAAAAATATCAAGTTTAGTTAAAGAAATTAAAAAGTTAAGTTAGTATGGCTAAAAAAACACATGTAAAAGTTAGACTTGTACCTGAAGCAAAACCAGATAGTCCTTTTTTTTACTATGTTAAAAAACCTGCAGGTGGAGAAAAAGCTAAAATTAAATTAAAAGCTAAAAAATATAATCCTTCAACAAGAAAACATGAAGTTTTTGTTGAAAAAAAACTTCCTCCACATAGTAAATAATTATTTTTTTTTAAAATTTCTTCTTTCGTAATCTATATAAGACATGATCATATTTTTCCAAATACGTTTTGTTATTTTTGGATCTATATTATTTTTTAAGGATTTTTTCTTTATTTGACTGAGTATAATTTTAATTCTTTTTTTATCTACAATCTCTTTTTTATATTGCTTAAGTTTCAAAACTTCTTTAACCAATTTAGTTCTTTTTTTAATTAATCTAATAAATGAATTATCTAGTTTATCTAAACTTTGTCTTAATTTATTTAATTTTTTTTTATTAATTGGCGACATTTAATCAGTTGGATTAATCTATAATTATTATATTTATTTAAATATGTACATAGAAAATACCATTACAAAAAATTATATTTCTTTTTGGTTAGCTCTTATGTTCTGGATTATTTCACTTATGATAGTGGTAGGAGGTTTGACCAGATTGACTGATTCTGGTTTATCTATAACTCAATGGCAACTTTTTTCTGGTATCTTGCCACCATTAAATAATAATGAATGGAATAATTATTTTGATTTATACAAAAAAATTCCAGAGTTTACTGAGCAAAATTATTCAATGACATTAAATGAATTTAAAGTAATTTTTTGGTGGGAGTGGGCTCATAGATTTTTAGGAAGACTTATTGGTATCTTATTTTTACTGCCATTATTATTTTTTACTTTTAAAGAAGGTTTGAAAAATTTATTAAATTTGTATGTAATTTTTTTTCTAATTTGTTTTCAAGGATTCATAGGTTGGTACATGGTTTCAAGTGGTTTAGTAGATAGAGTTGATGTAAGCCATTTCCGATTATCAGTTCACTTAATATTAGCTTTTATAATATTATCATTAATATTATGGAACTATTTAAATTTAAAAATTAAAAATAATACAAACGTTAAATTAAGATATTATTTTCCATTATTTTTTTTATTTTTAATTTTTTGCCAAATTATTATTGGTGCTTTTGTATCTGGCATGGATGCAGGACAAATTTATAATTCTTGGCCGTTAATGGGATCTTCATATTTTCCAGATGATAATAATTTTGTTAATATTTTTAAATTTTCTGCTTTTAGCGATCCATCTCTAGTACAATTTATGCATAGAAATTTAGCATATATAATATTTATATTTTTTCTTTTTATTTTAGTTAAAATTTATAGATGTAAACTAAAAAATTTATATTTAGCAATAAATATTGTTGGTGTTCTTTTATTTATCCAAATCTTATTAGGTGTTTTTACACTGTTGTATGGTGCACAGATATTTTTTGCTTCTATGCACCAATTAACTTCTATCTTTTTGGTCAGCTCTTCAGTTTATCTACTCTATCTAAATACTAACCAACGGCTTTCAGGCTAGGTTTACCCGATTGATTTAAAGCTTGATCTAAATCAGCAATAATATCATCAGGATGTTCAATGCCAATAGATAATCTTACATAACCAGGTGTTACACCAGCAGCTAATAGCTCCTCCTCTGTCAACTGACTATGTGTAGTTGTAGCTGGATGAATTGCCAAACTTCTTGCGTCACCAATATTAGCAACATGGTAAAACATTTTTAATGATTCAATAAATTTTTTACCTGCTTCGACACCACCTTTTACTTCAATACCTACTAAAGCACCATTGCCACCTTTAAAGTATTTTTTTGATCTTGCTGCTATCTCTCCTTCATGAAGAGTAGGGTATATGACTCTTTCAACATTTTTGTGTTTCTTTAAAAAATCAACAGCTTTTTCAGCATTTGAACAATGTTGTTTCATTCTTAAAGGAGCAGTTTCTAAGCCTTGTATGATGCCCCAGGCATTATCAGGCGCTAAAGGAGCACCCAAATCTCTTAATAAACAAACTCTTGCTCTTATTGCAAATGATACATTTGCTCCAGTTAGTTGAGGTACGACTTCACCCCATTTAGCACCACCATAACTCATATCTGGTTCATTAAAAAGAGGTTGTCTTTTTGGATCAGCTGTCCAATCAAAATTTCCTCCATCTACTAAACAACCACCTATTACAGTTCCATGTCCTCCGATAAATTTAGTTAAAGAATGAACAACAACTGCTGCACCGTGCTCTAATGGCTTACATATAACTGGTGAAGCCGTATTATCCATTATTAATGGTATATTGTACTTTCTACCAATATCTGAAACTTCTTTTATTGGAAAAACTCTAAGATATGGATTTGGTAATGTTTCTGCATAAAAACATCTTGTTTTTTCATCTATTAATTTTTCAAAGTTTTTTGGATCAGCTGGATCAGCATATCTGCATTCAATACCAAGTTTCTTTAATGTATGTGTAAATAAGTTTACTGTTCCACCGTATAAATCCGTTGAACTAATAAAATTATCTCCAGATTGGCATACATTCATAATAGCAAAAGTTGATGCGGCTTGTCCTGAACCAACAGTTAATGCTGCCAAACCACCTTCAAGAGCTGCAACTCTTTTTTCTAAAACGTCGTTTGTTGGATTCATTATTCTTGTATAAATGTTTCCAAATTCTTTAAGTGCAAATAAATTTGCCGCATGTCCAGTATCATTAAATTGATACGAAGTTGTTCTATATAATGGTACTGCTACGGCAGTTGTTGCTGGATCACTTCTATAATCACCACCATGCAACGCAATTGTTTCTGGGTTTTTGCTCATTGTATTTCTCCTTTTTTTTTAATATTTTCCTTTATGTAAGGATTACAATCAAGCTTAAAATTTATTTATTTAGCTGGATAATTGGTTGTAATGAAATTTTTTAGTACTTTTAAAACCCTGTCTGCTTCCTCAAGTAGCATCATATGACCACAATTATCAATAATATCAACTTTACTTCCTTCAATTAGATTAGCTAATTTTTTACCTTCTTTTACAGGGCACATTTTATCGTCTGTAGCGAGTATTGATAAAGTTGGAATTTTAATCTTTTTTGCAGCTTCAAATCCATTTTTGTAATTATCACACGCTCGAAAATCTACACCGAGAGTATCTTTTATTGTTCTTGATTTAGCTAACATACCACCAGTGTTTATATGATATAATCCAGGAACTGGATGACCACCAAAATGACCTGCTGGACCATGTGCCCAATCCATCATTAAATCTACTGCTTTTGGATCACCATTCTCAGCAAGGGCTAATAGTTCTGGGTTCATAGGTATAGCTCCAGCACCGCCCATTAAACTCAGTGTTTTAATTTTATTTGGATATCTTGCTGTACATTCAATAGTAACTAAACAACCTTGAGAGTGACCAACTAAAGATGCTTCCTTGTATCCAACAGCATCTATCACACTGTTAATCCAGTCAGCCATATCTTCAATAGATTTTAGGCTTTTACCACTAGACAGGCCGTGACCAGGTAAATCCAAAGCTAAAACACTATAACCATGAAAAGCAAAATATCTAGTTTGAAGAACCCATGTCATATGAGTTAAACCACTTCCATGAACAAAAATAATTAAGGGTTTATTTTTATCAAACGGACGTCCACCAGTTGAGGCGAATATCTCGTCACCATTTACTTTAAATTTCATTGATTAGATACAAGTCTTGGTTTTCTTGCTGCTCTAAATCCAATTTCAAAATCGTTTTTAATATCATCTATATCTTCAATACCAACAGACAATCGTATCATATCATGAGATAAACCAGCAAATTTTAAAGTTGCTTCATCCATTTGAGAATGAGTTCCAGAAGCTGGATGAATAACTAAAGTTCTTGTATCACCAACATTTGCGAGATGAGAAGCAAGCTTAACATTATTAATAAATGCAACTCCAGCATCCTTTCCGCCTTTAATACCAAATGCTATCATTGATCCACGACCATTAGGTAATAATTTTTTTGCTAAAGCATGATCAGGATGGTCAGGGACGCTTGGATGAGATACCCAAGCAACACTTTCATGATTTAACAAATATTTAACCATTTCCTCTGCATTAGAACAGTGTTTTTTCATTCTTACAGATAGAGTTTCAATACCTTGTAATACATTCCATGCATTTTGAGGACTTAAACAAGGACCAAAATCTCTCATACCTTCTGCTCTTGCTTTCATTGTAAAAGCAGTAGGTCCAAATTCTTCTGCGAAAGATAATCCATGATAACCTTCATAAGGTTTTGTCATTGTTGGAAATTTATCATTTTGCATCCAATCAAAATTACCACCTTCAACTAAAATTCCAGCCATTGAAGAACCATGTCCAGCCATCCACTTTGTTAATGAGTGAACCACTATATCAGCGCCATGCTCGAACGGTTTGCAAAGATAAGGAGTTTGATATGTTGCGTCAACAATTAATGGAATACCTGCATCATGAGCAATTTTTGCTATTTCTGGCATATTCATAAGTTCATTTCCAGGATTTCCAACTAGCTCGCCAAAAATACCTTTTGTATTTTTTTGAATTGCTTTTTTAAAACCTTCCGTATCACGAGGTTTTACAAAAGTACACTTAATACCAAATTTTGGTAATGTTAATCTAAATAAATTTACTGTACCTCCGTAAAGTTGAGATGATACAACAAGATGATCTCCAGCTTCACATAAAGTCATTACAGTTAAAAATATTGCACTCATTCCAGATGATGTGGCAAGAGCAGCAGTTCCACCTTCGAGAGAAGCAACTCTTTCTTCCAAAACTCCAACTGTAGGATTTGAAATTCTACTATATATATGACCACCTCTTTCTAGATTAAAAAGAGCTGCCGCATGGTCAACATCATCAAAAAGATATGAAGTAGTTTGATAAATTGGCACTTGTCTTGATCCTGCATTTTTGTGAGGTTGATAACCAGCATGCAAACTTAAAGTATCAAATTTATATGTTTTACTTTCTGTTCCTTTTTTATTTTTGTCGCTCATGTATTTCTCCTATTATGTTGTTATAAATTTAGTAAATTTACTCGCAGTTTACCCCACACTTAAACCCTACAATTACTATCAATATTAATATAATTTGACAATATTACCTTTTATAAGTATTAATCCCGCATCTATGACTAAATTTGTTAAAAATAGCGAGATACAATGTGATTGGTATGAAATTGATGCTAAAAATGCTGTTGTAGGTAGATTAGCGACAATTATATCTAAAATAATTAGAGGAAAAAATAAGAATACATATACTCCCCATATGGATCATGGCGATTTTGTAGTAGTTAAAAATATAGAACAAATTAAATTTACTGGAAAAAAATTTGAGAATAAAAAATATTATAGACACACTGGATATCCAGGAGGAATAAAAGAAACAACTCCTGAAAAACTTTTTGAAAAAAAACCAGGTGAAGCCTTAAAACTCGCTGTTAAAAGAATGTTGCCGGGAGGAGTACTTGGAAGAAAACAATTAACAAAACTAAAAATTTATTCAGGATCTGAACATCCTCATGCTGCACAAAATCCAAAAGTAATAGATTTGTCTAAATTAAATAGTAAAAATATTGTAAGAATTTAATATGGAAGTATCATCAAATAAATCAGAAAAAATTAAATTAGATTTTAAAGATAGTAAATATGCTACTGGCAGAAGAAAAACCTCAATTGCAAAAATCTGGCTAAAAAAAGGATCAGGAAAAATTTATGTTAACGGAAAAAGTTATGATAATTATTTTAAAAGAGCAAATCATAAAATGCAACTATTAAGACCTTTTGAAATTATAAGCCAACCAGCAAACTATGACGTAAGATGCAATGTGAAGGGTGGGGGTTTAACTGGCCAAGTTGGAGCCATGGTGCATGGCATCTCCAAAGCATTACTAATGTTTGATGCTGAATTAAAATCAACCCTAAAAAAAGAAAAGTTAACCACTAGAGATTCTAGATCCGTTGAAAGAAAGAAATACGGCCATAGAAAAGCTAGAAGAAGTTTCCAATTTTCTAAAAGATAATTTCTTTTTTAACCTCAACTGTTATAATAAATTATGCTCAAGCTTAATGCTTTAATTGCTGGATCTACTGGATATATTGGAATTCAATTAGTTAAATTACTAATAAAACATCCAAATATTAATATTAAATATTTATGTGGCAACACATCAAAAGGTAAATCAATTTCATATTTTGATAAAAGTTTAAAAAACAAAAAATTACCAAAAATAATTAAATTTAATAACAATTTATTAAATGATGTTGATTTAATTTTTACCGCTCTTCCTAATGGTGAAGCTCAAAAAATTTCAAATAAAATGTTAAAAAATAATATCTTATTTGATTTATCTGCAGATTTTAGACTTAAATCTTATAAAGAATATTTAAGATGGTATAAAATTAAACATAATTCAAAAAAAAATATTAAGAAAAGTATTTATGCATTGCCTGAAATTGTTAAAAATAAACTAAAAAAATTTAAAATAATATCTTGCCCCGGATGTTATCCAACATCTATATTGTTGCCATTAATTCCTATTCTTAAAAAAGAATTAGTTGAATCAAATAATATTATAATTGATTCAAAATCAGGTTATTCAGGCGCAGGAAGAGGCGTGCATAAAAAATATATTAATAAAAACTTATATGAATCATTAAGCGCATACGGTGTTGGATTTCATAGACATAACTCAGAAATTAAGCAAGAATTAAACAATTATTCAAAAAAAAATGTTAAATTCACTTTTACTCCACATTTAAGTCCAATGTTCAGAGGAATTTTAAGTACAATTTATTTAAATATAAAAAATGGAACAAGTATAAAAAAGATAAGTTTAGAATTAAAAAATTTTTATAAGAATGATAAATTTATTAAGATTCTTCCAGAAAATTCATTAATAAGCACAAACGATGTAATTAATACAAACTATTGCTATGTGTCAGTATGCAAAACAATGGATAAAAATAAAATAATAATTTTGTCAGCAATAGATAATCTGATAAAAGGTGGTGCAGGTCAGGCGGTTCAAAATTTAAATTATTATTTTGGCTATAATTTAAAAAAAGGTTTAGTATGAAAAATATAACTTTTATAATCTTATCTTTTATCTTTTTATTTTCATGCTCATCATATAATACAAATAAAACTTTAGATTTAGAAAGCGCACAACTTGCACATTCAAAATTTAGTGATTTAAATAACAATTTTTTATATGAAAAATATAAATTATTAATTATTGAATATGGTAAAAATAGTACATACCCCGATATAAATGAAAAAGATGAGTAAAATTAATATAGCATTAGTTGGCTTAGGTCAGATAGGTAATTATTTAATGAATGAATTAAATAAAAAAAAAAATGATATTGAGCTTAAGACAGGAAAAAAAATTAATATTTCGGCGATATCTGCAAAAAATATTAACAAAAAAAGAAGATTTTTAATAAACAAAAAAATATTTTATAAAAATCCTTTAAAAATACTAAACTCAAATAAAATTGATATTTTATTCGAATGTATAGGTTTATCCGATGGTATTTCAAAGAAGATTGTAGAAACAGCTTTAAAAAATAAAATACATGTTATTACACCAAATAAAGCTTTAATATCTAAACATGGCAATTATCTTTCTAAATTAGCTGAAAAAAATAAAGTTAACTTAGAATTCGAAGCTTCTGTTGCAGGAGGTATACCAATATTAAGAACTATAAAAGAAAGCTTAGCAACAAATAAAATTACTAAAGTTTATGGTATTTTAAATGGTACATGTAATTATATTTTGACTGAAATGGAAAATGCAAAAGAATCCTTTCATAGTGTTTTAAAAAAGGCCCAAAAACTAGGATATGCTGAACCAGGAAATCCTAAACTTGATTTAAATGGTTACGATGCATTTGCAAAAATTAGAATATTGTCGTCTTTATCATTTAATAAAAATATATCTAAGCAAAAAAGTTTAATGGAGGGAATAGAAAACATAGAGTTTAAAGATATTGAAATTGCTAATCAATTAAATTTTAGAATTAAATTGCTTGGAATTACGGAGTTAAGAAATAACAAACTTTTTGAAAGAGTACATCCTTGTTTAGTAAAAAAAGATACATATATTGCCAATGTTTCTGGTGTTATGAATGCAGTTATCCTACACGGCAATCCAGTAGGAGAAACAGTTTTGCAAGGTGAAGGAGCAGGTCCAGGAGCAACTTCTTCTGCTCTTATGTCTGATCTACTTTCTATTTTAAGAGGTAATATTAAATTTCCTTTCGGCGTTTCTAGTAGAAAACGCAAATCCATTCGCTCATACGATTTAAATAAATACTCAAATTCACTTTATTTTAGATTTGAAGTAAATGACAAACCTGGTGTTCTTTCACAAATTACACATACTTTAGCAAAAAGAAATATATCAGTTGAAAGACTTATTCAAATTCCAGATAATAAAAATAAAAAGGCATCAATAATAATTATTACTCATAAAACTAATGAATTAGATGCAAATAAATGTCTTCAACTATTTAAAACAAATAAAAATATATTAAAGATTCCTACAAGAATAAGACTTTTCTAATATGTCAATAAAATTTACTATATTAGGTTGTGGTAGCTCAATGGGTGTACCTAGGGCTGATGGTTCTTTTGGAAATTGTAATCCAGCTGAAAAAAAGAATTATAGAACTAGATGCAGTGCAGTTATATCTTCAAAATATAGTAATACACTTATAGATACTTCACCAGATTTACGATTTCAATTGTTGAAAAATAATATTAAAAAAATTGATAGAGTTTTGTATTCACATACTCATGCTGACCAAACACATGGGATAAATGATTTAAGAATATTTTATATTAAAAGTAAAAAAAAAATTCCTGTATATTGCGATCTCTATACTAAAAATTATTTATTAAAAAACTTTAAATATTGTTTTAAAAACACAATCTCATATCCAGCTATATTAAAATTAAATATTATTAAAAAAAATAATTATTTTGTCGATAAAAATACAAATTTAAATATAAAAAGTATAAAAGTTGGTCATGGAAAAGTTAATTGTAATGCTTATATAATAAATAATAAATGTGCCTATTTAAGCGATGTTAATATGATTTATGAAAAAGATTATAAACATTTTACAAATCTTAAATATTTTGTAATTGATTGTTTAAGATTTAAGAAACATCCATCACATTTTAATCTTGACGAAGTTTTAGAATTAATACGCATTCTTAAACCAAAAAAATCGATACTTACAAATTTGCACGTAGATTTAGATTATAATAAACTAAAAAAAATATTACCTAAAAGTGTTCTACCTGCTTATGATGGTATGAATTTTAATCTATAGAATATTTTCTATTTTCTTAATAATTTTTTTTGACATTGGATTTGTAAATGATGCAAATGTATCAATAACGTTTCCATTTTTATCGATTAAAATTTTATGAAAATTCCATTTAGGAACTGCGGATTTACCATAATTATTTTTAGCCCATTTAAATAACTCATGAGAATTTTCACCTTTAACTTCTGTAATAGTAGTTAATGGAAAATTTATATTAAAATTTACTTTGCAAAACTCCTTAACTTCAGCGTTGTTACTTTTTTCTTGATTAAATGAATTTGACGGAACTCCAAGTACTATTAATCCCTTAGTTTTATATAAATCCCATAATTCCTGTAACTCATTATATTGTTTTGTAAAACCACAATAGCTAGCTGTATTTACAATTAGTACAGGTTTATTTTTATAATCATTAAAATTAATCGTTTCTCCTGTAATACTTTCTATACTAAGTTCATAAAATTTTTTTTCATAGTTTGATGTTGCTGTATTTTTAAAAAAAAACATAAATATAGTTAGTACTAATAATATTATTTTTCTCATTTATTGAAATTATTTATTTGGCGTAAGTAATATCAGGAAGTAACCAAATAAAGTGGATAATAATGACCCAGTTAATACTCCTATTTTAACACCATCCATATATTGCATATTTTCTACAAATGCTAAATTTCCTACAAATAAACTCATCGTAAAGCCAATTCCTGTTAAAACACCCACGCCATAAAAATTAAACCAATTTGAGTTATTAGGCATTTGAGCAATTTTTAACTTTATAGAAATATATGAAAATAAAAAAACTCCTAACTGCTTACCCAGAAATAATCCTAATACTATTCCAAGTGGAACTTTATCCAATAATGAAGAGAAAGATAATCCTTCTAAAGATACACCTGCATTAGCAAAAGCAAATAATGGCATAATTCCAAAAGCAACATACGGACTTATCGCATGTTCAACTTTAATTAATAATGAAAAATCCTTTTCTTTTTTTCTATGAGGTATTGTCATTGCCAATAAAACTCCTGCTATAGTTGCATGAATACCGGAGTTGTGCGTAAAATCCCAAAGGAATAAACCTACGATTAAATATGGAAGAAACTTTTTAACGTTAAATTTATTTATAATTAACAAAATTAAAAAAGCAATTAACATTAATGAAAGATATTTGATGCTTAAATCTCCTGAATAAAATAATGCTATAATTACGATTGCCCCTAGATCATCAATTATAGCTAGTGCTGTTAAAAAAACTTTTAATGATATAGGAACTCTTTTTCCCAACAATGAAAGAACTCCTAAAGAAAAAGCTATATCTGTAGCTGATGGTATTGCCCAACCAGTTAACGTCTCACTATCTCCTAGATTGATATAAACATAAACTAATGCAGGTACCAACATTCCTCCGACGGCAGCAATTATTGGTAATAATGCTTGTTTAATATTAGACAATTCTCCTTGTAGAAACTCTCTTTTAATTTCTAAAGTAACAAAGAAAAAAAATATTGCCATTAATGCATCATTTATCCAATGTAAAACTGATAGTTTTAGGCCAAAATTATTTATCCCAATAAAAATATATTTATTTAAACTTTCAAAATATAATGATGATATTGATGAATTACTTATTATAAGTGCAACTATAGCACTTATTAATAAAATTAAACCACTTGCAGCTTCAAGTTTAAAAAACCATTTAAAAGGTGAAGATAAATATCTAAGCATTTTTTATTTAATTAAATCGAATATAAAAAGTTTAATATCTTCAATTGATTGGTATAAATTATTTAAAAAAAATTTAATATTTGGAAAAACAGGCTCTAAATTGACCTTAAAAGTGTCAAGAATAAGTATTAATGCAGTTATTGAAATAATAACTACTAAAAGAATATTTAAAAAGTTATAATTTCTTTTTGAACTTTGCTCTATCTTGCTAACATTATAGGTTCTAGAACTTATTTCCTTTTTATAATTTTCAGTTACATCATTTGTGGGTGAATTAATGGAATCTATTTCTTTTTTTTCAAACTTTTCAGATGTTAATATTTCTTCATTAACAATTTTTTTTTCTGGAGCATTAATTTTAAAAAACCATTGATGATCACAGCTACCACATTGGAGCATTCTACCTTCTGAAGGTATTAACTTTTGATCAATTTCAAATTTTTTTTTACAATTAGGGCATGCAATTATCATGATTTCCTATATATCAGATTTTTATTAAATTTCTTCATATTTGGTAATATTTATCCTTTGAAATTAGCATTAACTACTGTATTAGTTACCCATTCGGGGCGTAGCGCAGCCTGGTAGCGCATCTGGTTTGGGACCAGAGGGTCGCAGGTTCAAATCCTGCCGCCCCGACCATTATGAAAAAAGCTAAAATATATAAACCATCAAAAAGTTCTATGCAATCAGGCACAAAGAAATTCAACAAATGGACTCTTGAATTTATTTCTGAAAGGCCTGGAATAAATCCATTGATGGGATGGGAAAGCTCAACTGATACATACAGTGAATTTACATTAGAGTTTTCTTCAAAGGAACTTGCAATTGAGTATGCAAAAAAAAATAAAATAATTTATGAATTGATTGAACCAAAAATAAGAAAAATCAGCAAAAAGTCTTATGCTGATAATTTTATCAAGTAAATGTTTAGATTTTTTACTACTAGAAAATGGATACTATGGGCATGGCTAGGATCTACCATCATACTAGGATCTCTTTGGTTGCAAGTTGAAATCGATGTAAAAATTAACGAATGGTTTGGTGTTTTTTATGATATGATTCAAAAAGCACTTGCTACACCAAATGCAATTACTCTAGAAGAATACTTTGAAAGCTTATTATCCTTCATTACATTAGCAGGTATGTACATTGCATTATATGTTGCAATTAGTTTTTTTACTGCACATTTTCTTTTTAGATGGCGTACAGCAATGGTTGAATGGTACCATTCAGTTTATGATCAAGCTAGAACAATTGAAGGAGCTTCACAAAGGGTACAAGAAGATACTATTAAATTTACAAGAATTATGGAAGGTTTAGGTACAAGTTTTATTGAGTCTATAATGATTTTAATTCAATTTGTTCCAATACTGTTTGGATTGTCAATTGGTATTCCAATTTTCTTTTTTGGTGAATGGGAGTATGGATTAATAGTAGGCGCTTTAATTTGGACTTTAGGTGGCACTATATTTTTAATTGCGCTTGGCTGGATATTGCGTCTAGTAGGAGTCGAATATGATTTACAGAAACAAGAAGCAGCATATAGAAAAGTTTTAGTAATTGCAGAAGATGATGGAAATATAAGACCAAAAAGAATTGATGAATTGTTTGATGATGTTCGTAAGATTCATTTTCTAAGTTATATACGTTATTTATATTTTAATATTGGACGAATGGCTTACTTACAAGCTAATGTTCTGTCAGCATATGTATTTTTAGCTCCAGCTATTGTAGCAGGAGTTGTAACTCTTGGAGTTATGCAACAAATAATAAGAGCATTTGGTAGAGTTGAAGGATCAATGCAATACCTTCTAAAAGCCTGGCCAACAATCATTGAACTTGCAAGTGTGTATAAACGTCTAAGAGAATTTGAAGAAAAATTACATCTATCAGAAGAAGCACAAACTACTGATACTAAATAATATGGAATTAAGTAACGAACTTAAAAATAAAATAATTAATGTTACTTCGAATGCAGCAATTGCCTGTCATCCTTATGTTGGAAAAAATGATAAAATTTTAGCTGACAAAGCAGCAACCGATGAAATGAGAAAAAATTTAAATAAATTGGATATTGATGGCAAAGTTGTTATAGGTGAAGGTGAACTAGATGAAGCACCAATGCTTTATATTGGAGAAAATCTAGGATCTGGTAATGGGCCAAGCTTAGATATAGCTGTAGATCCACTTGAAGGAACAAATTTTGTTGCTAAAAATTTACCAGGAGCTTTATCAGTAATGGCTATCTCCTTAAGAGGAAATTTATTTAATGCACCTGAAACTTATATGAATAAATTATCTGTAGGAAAAGATGTTCCCTATGATGCTACAGATTTAGATTTTACGATAGAAAAAAACCTGATGAATATAGCAGATGCTAAAAATAAAGATTTAAGCGATATAACGGTTTGTTTACTTGACAGACCAAGACATAAAGAAATTATTGATAAATTAAAAAGTTTAAAAGTAAATTTAAAATTATTGTCAGATGGTGATGTAACTGGAGCTTTGTTGGTTACGGATAAAAAATATGATGTTGATATATTTTTAGGTATAGGAGGTGGTCCAGAAGGTGTTTTGGCGGCCTCAGCTTTAGATTCATTCAATTGTAAATTTCAAGGAAGATTTTTATTTAAAACAGATAAAGATATAAGTAGAGCAAAAAAAATGGGCATTAAAGATTTAAATAAAAAATATGATTTAAAAGAAATAGTCAGAGGTGACTCTATTTTTTGTGCAACAGGTATAACATCAAGTGAACTAGTTAAGGGAATTAAATTAGAAAATGGAAAATATATTACAGAAACGCTTGTTACACATAAAAATTCTACGATCAATATTGTAAAAAAAGAGGTACCAATTACTTGATTAATCATATTATTTACAATAAAAGATCCAAATTTGGTCCCTTCGTCTATCGGTTAGGACACGTGGTTTTCATCCTCGAAAGAGGGGTTCGATTCCCCTAGGGACCGCCAAATTCAATGTATTTTGTTTACTTATTAGTTTCTAAAAACAAAAAAAGAACAATTTCTTACGTAGGATATACAAATAATATTAAAAAAAGATTGAATAATCATAATGACTCGAAAGGAGCTAAATTTACAAGAGGGAGAAAATGGAAGTTAAAATACTTTAAGACCTATAAAACGAAAAATATTGCTATGAAAGAAGAGTACAAATTAAAAAAAAACTATAAATTAAGAAAAAAAATTAAATTTGGAGGTAAAAATTGAAAATATCAATTTTATTACCTTATAAAGAAAATTTTTCACCAACATATGCAGGTGCAGTTTCTTTAAATATAAATGAAACTTTAAAAATCAGCAAATACAGAAAATATACAACTGTTTATGGAAATACTAAATTTACAAAAAAATTTAAACATAAATATAAAAATATTAATTTAAAAAAGAATTTATTTCAAAGTCAAAATAAAAAATATGTTGAAGAGTTTATAAGATTGGAAAAAAAAAATAATTCAGATTTAATTGAGCTGCATAATAGACCAATCTACTTAAATTATTTAATAAAAGAATTAAAAAATAAAACATATTTATTATATTTTCATAACGATCCGCTCACAATGAGTGGGTCAAAAACTGTAAACGAAAGAATTTTTTTACTAAAAAATTGTTTTAAAATAATTTTTAACAGTAATTGGTCAAAAAGAAGATTTCTTGAAGGAATGAAAAGTGATTATATTAATAGTGAAAAATTAATAGTTATAAATCAATCTGCTCAAAAAAGTAAAATTAATCTAAAAAAGAAAAAAAATATTATAACTTTTGTTGGTAAATTAAACAGATCTAAGGGGTTCGATATATTTGGAAATTCAATAATTAAAATATTAAACAAGCATAAAAAATGGAGCTCGATTGTTATTGGTGATGAACCGAGAGATAAATTAAATTTCAATCATAAAAACTTATTTAAACTTGGTTTTTTGAAGCATGAAAAAGTTCTAAACATTTATAAAAAAACAAGTATTGCAGTTGTTTGTTCAAGATGGGAAGAGCCGTTCGGCAGAACTAGTTTGGAAGCATCATCAAATGGTTGTGCTGTAATTATAAGTAATAGAGGAGGTTTGCCAGAAACTGTAACAAATGCTGTAATTTTAAAAAAAGTTGATACTAAAAATTTATATAATGAAATTAACTCATTAATACTAAATGATCAAAAAAGGAATAAATTACAAAAGTTATCTTTAAAAAATTTTTTTTTAACACATAAGTTTGTATCAAATTTAATTGATAAGATAAGAGATGAAAAACTAATTCTTAATAAGAATATCAATGTTAATGTTGAGAAGAAAAAATTAAGAATTCTACATATAACAAATTTTAATGAAAGGCATAATGGTAGATTATTTTTCAATACAGGTCGAAGAATTAATAATGGATTTATTAGATTGGGTAATAGTGTATTAGAATTTAGCGATAGGGATATTCAAAAAAATTATAAATCATATTCAGATATAACTGGTGGTAAGTCCTTAAATGAAAAATTAAGAAAAACTTGTTATAATTATAAGCCTGATTTAATAGTACTAGGGCATGCAGATTTAGTTTCACCAAATATGTTGGGTGAACTTAAAGATGAATATCCATATTTAAAAATTGCTCAATGGTTTTTAGATCCATTAAATAAAAATGGGCCTGATTATCTAAAAAATAAAAAAAGAATTTTAGATAAATCGGAGTTTATTGATTCAAATTTTATTACAACAAGCCCAGATGCACTAAAGTTTTTACCAAAAAATGTACAAAACTATTTTATTCCGAACCCATCAGATCAATCGTTTGAAACTTTAAATAATTTTAATAAAAACTGTTCAAATGATGTTTTTTTTGCACTAAGTCACGGCGTTCATAGAGGTAGCTTAAAGTCTAGATCGTATGATGATAGAGAGAAATTTATCTCTAAGTTAGTGAATATATCAAAGGACATTAAGTTCGACATATATGGTTTGAATAATATCCAGCCAATATGGGCTGATCAATATTTTAAAACTATTTCTAATTCTAAAATGGGATTAAATTTAAGCAGAGGAACTCCAATAAAATATTATAGCAGTGATAGACTAACCCAAATTGCTGGTAATGGGCTAGTAACTTTAATAGATGAGAAAACTGGATATAAAGATTTTTTTAGTGATAAAGAAATGGTGTTTTATTCTAATGTATCTGATTTAGCTGAAAAAATTTCAAAAATAAGCAAAGATGAAAGATTAAGAAAATCCATTGGTAAAAATGGTAAGATTAAATATTTAAAATATTTTAATTCAAATTTAGTTGCAGAATTTATTATTAATAAAACGCTAAATATTAAATCTAAATCCAAATATATTTGGCACAAAAATTAATGTTTTCAATTATTATTCCTACTTTTAATAATATTGATTATCTTAAGATATGTATTGATAGTATAAAAAAAAATTCAAAGTTTGATCATGAAATCATTTTACATGTTAATGATGGATCTGATGGAACGTTAGAATATGTTAAAAATAATAGATATACTTATACTTATACAAGAGAAAATGTGGGATTGTGTACTGCAGTTAATTTAGCGGCAAAAAAATCTAGCACAAACTATATAGTTTATGCTCATGACGATATGTATTTTTGTCCTAATTGGGATTTTTTTTTAAAGAAAGAAATTGATAATACAGACAGTAATTTGTATTTAATTTCTGGAACAATGATAGAAGCTAAAAGTGGCCATATACAGCTTAACTGTGGAAGTAACTTTTCTGATTTTAACGAAAAAAAACTTTTAGCTGAGTATAATTCAATCGATTATTATGATTTTCAAGGTACTACATGGTGTCCTCAATTAATTCACAAAGATACATGGAAAAAAGTTGGTGGATTAAGTGAAGAATTTGATCCTGGCATTGGTTCTGACCCTGATTTAAATATGAAATTATGGATATCTGGTGTTAGAATATTTAAGGGTTTATCTAATTGTAGAGTTTACCATTTTGGTTCTGTTAGCCTAAGAAAAAAAATTAATCTAAAAAGAAATCGAGGTTCTGATATTTTTTTAAAAAAGTGGGGAATAAGTATAAATTTTTTTTTAAAATTTTATTTAAATGGTAATTATTTTAAAAATAATAAAATTTTTACACATAAGTATCTAGGACCTTTAAATGAACCTAAAAAAAATTTCTTTTTTTATTTTAGCTTCCTTATTTGCAAAATTAATCTTTTATATATAAAAGTTTTCAAATCTTAATTTTATTTAGTGCATTATTTTTAAATAAATTTGCTTCTTGTATATATCTTCTTACCATTTGTGTAGTTTTGTGACCTGTCATTGCCATTATATTTCTTTCCTCTACGCCAAATTCAGCTGCTGAGGTCGCAAAACCTGATCGTAGACTATGACCTCCATATTTATTAGGATCTAATCCAGAAAATGATGCATAATTTTTTATTATTAATGATACACTTTTGTCAGATATTTCAAATATTTTGCCTGATTTTATATTTGAATAATTAATCCAATCTTTTAATTTTGTTACGGGGCAGAATTTTTTATTCTCAAAGTAGGGGATAGCTTTAATCATACCTTCTCCTGATTGATCTGTTTTCGATCTCCTAATGAATATTTTTACTCCTTCATTTACAAATTCTAAGTCATCAAAATCTATATTTACTAACTCGGATCTTCTAAATCCTCCTGAAAATCCAATAAGAATTAATGCTTTATCTCTAAATTTCTTTTTTTCAGGAATTTTTTTTTCATCTATAGCATTAATTATGTTTTTTAAATTATTGATTAATAAGGGTTTTTTTGATTTTTGAGCTGTTCCTTTTACCCTTTTTATTCCATGTAAATTTTCCATTATTATTGGGTGTTTAATATCAAGATAATGCCCTTTTATACGATGAATGACGCTTATCGAGGCAATTCTTCTCTTTAAAGTGCTAAATTTAGAGGTAGCTGATAAGAAAGTTAGATATAATGCCAATATTTTAGGCTCTGTGGGCATTGAACTAAAGCCATTTTTTAAGCAAAATAAAGAAAAATCTTTAAAATCGGCTTGATAAGCTCTTAAAGTATTAGGAGCCTTTGAACTCTTTAGGTTCTTTAAAGTCTCTAATTCAAGTCTTTTTAAGTCTGTTACAATTTCATTCATAAAATATTCCGATAACCATTAATTATCGGAAGTTATATATTAGGTGATTTTTATTGTCAATAGATTAAAATACAAATTTATGGGTTCATTTGATGGAGAAATTCCTGCAGTATGGTTTTTAATAAGCTCAATTGGTTTTGTTGTTTTAAGTTTAATTCAATACAGAAATACTGGTAAAAGCATAAACACAATTTTTCTGTCTATTATGGCTATTATCTTCTTCATAAGTTACATAATTTTGATGATTCCACGCTAAATGTTAAGATAAGCGGCCTTTTATCTGTTGATTATAATAGATGTAAATAATATCTGTTATATATAAATGCCAAAATATATATTAATTGGATTATTGGTCGTTATTGGAACATTCATAATAATGAATTACTGGCCAAAATTAAAAGAACAAACCAAAAATAGGATATTAATGCTTATATTTGGTGCATTTTTTATCAGCATTTTTGTATTGCTGATACTCTTAATGTTTTAGTTTAACTTTTCCCCACTATCCACAGTTGTGAAAAAATCAGTAAATTCAACAATAAAGTGATACATACAACCTTTGACATCTGATAATGTTTAAAATGAATTAAGAGGCAACTCTTAACTGGCCGATTGGGGAAAAACCGAGAGGTTCAAGCCCAGGGGGCAGAAAGTTCTGCAAAGCAGCGCTAAACATGCAGAGCGGAAGACATGGCGGTAGCGCATACAACGACGTGTCAAAACTACTGTTCTTTGCACCGTAAAAAGTGCAAGGGAACAGGGTTTTTCTATTACATGATCCTAAAAGGTACAAAATTTCAAATAAAAGTCTGGAAATACCTTATGAAAATACCAAAAGGTAAAGTAAAAACTTATAAAGAAGTAGCTATAGGAATAAAAATGCCTAAATCTGCACGTGCTGTAGCTAATGCATGCGGGAAGAACCCATATTCACCTAAAGTACCATGTCATAGGGTTATTAGATCCGATGGAACTCTCGGTGGCTTTTCTGCTCCAGGAGGCAAAAAAATCAAGAAAAAACTATTAAAAAAGGAAGGTTTTACGCTCTAGAATCATTAATTATCAACGTTTTTTAACAAAAACGTTATATTTAAACTTCAAATTTATATTTCTCCCTTTAGTTGTACTGTATATGAGTAGATCGTAAAATTAACCCCTTCTATGCTCGTTTAATAGCTATATTCGATATATGCATCACTCTATAATCTAAGTTCATCAATAGTTATTTGACGTACAAAAAATGTCTATTTAGCCTCGTTTTATAGTGATAAATTGATGTAATGAATGTTGTTAAATGTATTGATCAGTCTATAGTAATATATTAGTGTCTAAAACCCTTAATTTATAGGCTTTATTTTATTTTTTTCTATTTTGTCAACTTTTATATATTTTTTTATAATAATTATAACCTAAAATCTTAATTTAAAGTATTACTTTAAGTTTATAAAAATATTGTATAAATACAATTATTTATATAAATAGCTTAAAGTAAATTATTAAGTTATATAAATTAAAAAATTACTTATTTTTAAGCTCCCTTCTAAATATATAAACACCTGAAGCTATGATAATGAACAAACCTAAAAAAGTCCATAAATCTGGAAAGTCTTTAAAGATGTAATAGCCCAATATTATATTAGTTATAATCTCAAAATATCCAAAAGGAGCTAATTTGGAAGCATCTGCATATCTTAATGAATAAATTAATAGAATATGTCCTAAACATGCAAAAATACCCATTATAGCAAGCCATAGCCACTGTATATTAGAAGGATTGATCCAAACTATTGGTACAAAGAATGTTGATACAGTGGCCCCTACTATACCAGTTAACAAAAGTGTTAATAATGGATTATCTGTTGAGTGAAGTTTTCTAGTGATTATTAAATAAACACCATAAAGACAGCCAGTACCCAAAGCAGCTACAGTTGCCAAATTAAACTCTATAAAACCAGGTCTTATAACAACTAAACATCCAACAAATCCAACTATAACAGCTGTCCATCTTTTTATTCCAACTTTTTCTCCTAATAAAATTGGAGATAATGCTGTCGTTACTAGAGGAGCAACAAAAGCTAGTGTTAAAGCTTTAGCCATAGATATTATTGATATAGAGTAGAAAAAACAGATATTAGCAGAAAAAAGAGTTAATCCTCTTAAAATTTGCAATTTTGGATTTTCAGAAAATGTTAAATTTTTTCTAAAAAAAATAAACATAAAAGGAAGTGTCCAAAAAACTGTAAAAAAATATCTAGCCCAAGTAATTTGAAAAAAAGATAATTCAGCAGACAAATATTTTGCAATAGTATCCATAAAAGGCAAAATTGCCCATGCTGACAAATTAAGAACAATAGCTTTCATTAAGAAAAGTATTTTAAAGATATAAAGACAATAACTGGTATAGTTACTAGAGACATTAGAGTCGAAACAACAATCATACTTGATATGTTATCTACAATTTTTTTCGGTGAGTACATAGAAGCAATTAAATATGTTAATATTGCACTTGGCATTGCGGATTGAATTAACAAAACACCGGCCGCATATCCAGACAGATTAAATATTTTGATTAACATAAACCCTATGATCGGGCCAACTATTACTCTACCTACTGATGATATTAATGAACTTTTTAAAGAGAACACTTTCATTTGAGTCAATGAAACACCTAAGGACATTAAAATTAAAACAATCATAGTATAACCTAATAACATTACTGAATTTAAGACAAACTTTGGCATCACTAGTTCGAAATATAAAAAAGCAACAGCAATAATTACTGCATAAGTTGAAGGGCTTTTTAAAATAATTTTAATATCAAATTTTTTGCTAGCTAAGAAAATATTTACAGTAAAATGTAATAGAACGACTAGCGATGATATAGCGGCAGCAACACCCATACCCAAAGATCCATATGCAAATAAACAAATTGGAATACCCATATTACCTGTATTGGGTAAAAAAAAAGGTGGCAATTCTCTTGATATATCTTTCTTCATGAAAAATAAAAAAATAACACCTGTTACTGCAAAACAAAAAAGTGCAATTACTGAATAAATAAAATATTCAGAAAATACATCATAAGTAACGCCGGATGAGGTAATGGCAAAAATAAATAGTGCTGGTGCCCCAAAATTAGCTGAATAATTGGTTATAAAAGTAGTATCAATATCTGATTTTTGTTTTCCAAGAAAATAACCTATTCCTACTATAAAAAAAACAGGAAATAATACTTCGAATAACTTGATATATATTTCCATATTAATTCAAGTTAAATAATTTATTGAAATTGTTATTAGTAATTTGTTTAATTTTTTCTACTTCATTATTTTTAATTTCAGCAAGTTTTTCTATTGTGTACTTAATAAAACTGGGTTCATTTTTTTTTCCTCTGAATGGAACTGGAGATAAATAAGGGCTATCAGTCTCTACTAACAATTTATTATTTGGTAGACTTTTAAATGTATTTCTAAGATCTTCACTATTTTTAAAGGTAATTATTCCGCTTGCAGAAAAGTAACTGTCCAATAATAACAATTTATTTGCAAATTCACTTGAACCAGTAAAACAATGCATAAGAATTTTTGGTTTTTCATTTTTATAAATATTTAATGTATCAAAAGTTTCTTTTTCTGCATTTCTTGAATGAACAATAATAGGCACATTTAATTCTATTGATGCTTCAATATGGTTTTTAAAGCTAGATATTTGTTTTTCCTGGGAGCTATGGTTGTAATAAAAATCTAATCCACTTTCACCAATAGCAATAATTTTCTTATTTAAACTAACATTTTCAATAATTTCTTTCTTTGAAACTATATCTACATCAGCCTCATGTGGATGAATTCCATAAGTACCATAAATAATTGAGTCAAGTTCAATAATTTCAATAATTTTTTTAAAGCTTTCTTTTGTTGTGCAAATAGATAAAATTTTTTCTATCCCTACTTCTTTTGATCTTAAAATAACATTCTTAAGATCGCTGTACATTGGCTCTTGATCTAAATGACAATGTGAATCAATCATAGTTTTCAATTTTTTTAAATAATATTGAGATCTTATTTAACTTATCATTAATTTTTAAAATTTCATGATACTTAATCGAATTAAAATCAATAGTGTCCTCTGTGATATTAAATATTTTTAAAGCTTTCAATGAACTATTTGGAATAATAGGATAAAGCATAATTGATATTTTTCTTATCAGTTCTAAGGAAACGTATAAAATTGTATTTAATCTTATTAAATCTTCTTTTTTTTTCCAAGGTTCTTGATCATTAAAATATTTATTTGCTGCAAAAAGTTGCTCTTGAATGAAATTAACATAAAAATTAATGTTTTGTTTGTCAATAGAATCTACTAATTTGTCGAAGAGATTTTCATAAACTTTTAAAATTTTTAAATCTTCATCTTTCAAAACATATTTTTCTGGTATTTTTAAATCCAAATTTTTTTCTATAAAAGAAATAACTCTTTGACATAGATTTCCATAGTTATTTGCTAGATCACTATTGATGCAATTTTCTAACTTTTCTTGTGATATATTTCCATCATTTCCAAATGATACTTCTTTTATTAGATAATACCTTAATGGATCTAAACCATAAGTTTCAATAATTTCAATTGGATCTAATATATTGCCCTTAGATTTGGACATTTTTTCCTCTCCTGAAAGTATCCATCCGTGGCCGTAAACTCTTTTAGGAGGTTGTATATCAGCTGCTAGAAGAAATGCTGGCCAATATATTGCATGAAATCGCAATATATCTTTTCCAATTAAATGTAATGAAGCAGGCCAGTACGATTTATATAAATTATCATCAATGTTAGGATAATTTAGTGCGCTAATATAATTTGTTAGTGCGTCTAGCCATACATATATTACATGATCTTTGTTTGAAGGAACCTTAATACCCCAAGAGAAAGATTTCCTGCTTACTGATAAATCTTTTAAACCACTTTTTACAAAACTAACAACTTCATTTTTTCTAGACTCTGGCAAAATAAAATCTGGATTATCATTATAAAAATTTAATAATTTTTCTTGCCAATTTGAAAGTTTAAAAAAAAAAGATTCTTCTTCTACCCACTCAACTTGAGAGCCAGATATTTTAGAGATTTTATTTCCATCTTTAGTTTCTATTTCATCTTCTGAGTAGAAAGCTTCATCAGATACAGAATACCATCCTGAATATTTGGATAGATAAATTTCATTTTTATTTTCTAAAATATTCCATAAATTTTCAACAGATTTTCTATGTCTATCTTCAGTTGTTCTAATAAAATCATCATTGGAAAGATTTAAAGTTTTTGATAAATCAAAAAAAGTCTTAGAAATTTCATCGCAAAAAGCTTTTGGTTCCATGCCCTTTTTTTCAGCTGCTCTTTGTATTTTTTGACCATGTTCATCTGTACCAGTCAAAAAGAAAACTTTATAACCTTGAATTCTTTTAAATCGAGCAAAAAAATCAGCTACTATGCTTGAATAAGCATGTCCCATATGAGGCTTAGCAGATGGATAATATATTGGAGTAGTAATATAAAAGTTTTTATCCATTTAAAATCTTTCCTTTAAATTCAATTAGCACACTTTCTAAATCTAAGTTATATTCATTACATTCAGATATTTTTAATAAAAAATATTTATAAAAGTAATAAATCTTATCTTTTGAGGTTAAATAATTAATTTTTTTTTTAAAATAAATTTCAATAAACAAAGAAATATTTGTTTTTAAATAAGTGTCTTTTTTATATAAAAATTTATTAATTATTAGATTTAAAAGCTCTTCTATAGTTATTTTTTCATCAATTTCATTGTTTTGAAAAAAATTAAATAATTTAATTATATCGCCTGGTGAATTATAGTAATTTTTAAAATCTTCATTTAGATTTTGATAAAAATCGTTTTTTAACAATTTATTAATAATACTTAAACTTTCATTATAATTTAAGAACAAATTATATTTAATACACCGTGATTTCAATGTTTCCAAAATTGGTTGTTTGCTATTATGTATTAAAAAAAAATATATATTAGTATTAGGTTCTTCAATTATCTTAAGCAATGAATTTACAGATTTTGTATTTAGATATTCAAGATTATCAATTAAAATTATCTTACATTCTCCATTAAATGAAGATTTATTAGAAAATTCAATCATTTCTCTAACTTTAGAAACTTGAATATTCATTTTATCGTCATCGTTCGTGATTAAAAAAAAATTTGGGTGTGTATTTTTTGTAACTAAATTATATGAATGGTTATCATTAAAAATATAGTTTTTCTCTACATTATATTTATTTTTCTCATTTATAGAAAAAATATAATTAATTAGGTGATAAGCTAAAGTGCATTTTCCAATTCCACTATTCCCAGAAAAAATTATTTTTTTGGGGAGTGAATCTTTTTTAAATAATTCAATTAAATTAAGTAGATATTTATTATAACCATATAAATTAATATTATTAGAAGATGTTAAATTCATATTGATAAAAGTGAATTAATTTTTTTTAAAATTTTTATCTTATTTTTTAAAATATTTTCGTTTGAATCTATAATCATATATTTTTTTTTATTTTTGGATAATTTTATATAACCTTTTTGCACTTTGTTGTAAAAATTATGATTAAATCTATCATATCTATTTTTTTTTCTTTTGTTAATTCTTAGTTTAAGATTTTTCATACTTACAATATTTAAAAAGGTAAAATTTGGTTCAATACTTTTTAAAACAATTTTGTTTAAATTGTTAATTATTTTTTTATTAATATTCATACCAAAATGTTGATAAGCCAAAGTGGAATCCTTAAATCTGTCAATTAGAATTACTCTTTTTTTATAATTTTTTTTAATGATATTTTGTACATTTTCATTTCTTGAAGCCATATACAAAAAAAGATCTGTGAGTTTATGAAAATTAGAATTATTATTTAAAATTATTCTTCTAATTTTTTCAGAGTTAATTGATCCACCAGGTTCACGTAGTTTTATAAATTTAATTTTTTTTTTTTTTAAATATTTTTCAATTTTTTTAATATGAAAGCTTTTTCCTGAGCCCTCTATGCCTTCAAAAACTATGATAGGATATTTATACATCACCCCAAATTAAATAATTTATTGACTTTAAAATTCTAGATAAAATATTCATTCTTTTTACGCTTTCTAAAGCCATAAGATCATGCTCAGATAATAAATTGCCATCATAATTAATTATTAATTTTGCTAATTTATCACCTTTTTTAATTGGTGCTTCTATTGGTCCATTGTATATAATTTTTGTTTCTAATTTTTTTAATCTAGCTTTTTTTATTGTTTTATAAATATCAATATCAGAATAGATTCCTACTTTATCTTTTCTTCCTAACCAGACATCTAATTCAAGAAATTTTGAATTTTTTTTGGCTATTTCAATAGTATCAAAATTAGTTAACCCCCATGTTAAAAGCTTTAGCGATTCCTTAGATCTTTGGTTTCTTGTTGTAAAACCACTGCCAACAGAAATTAATCTTCTTTCTCCTCTAAGTATAGAGGCTGCTAGTGAATATTTTTCATAAGCAAGAAAACCTGTTTTAATTCCATCGGCTCCAATATTTTTATATAAAAGTGGATTCCTATTTCCTTGAGTAATTGGATCTCCACCAGTTCTATCCCATGTAAATTCTTTTACTTTAAATTCTTTATAAAATTCAGGATAGTTTTTAATTAAGTAGTTCGACATAATTAATATATCTTTTACTGTCGATAAGTTATCAGGATGATTTATTCCTGATGAATTTGCAAAATTTGTATTAGTCATTCCAATTTCTTTAGCTTTTGAAGTCATCATGATAGCAAATTCTTCTTCTGTACCAGCTATGCCTTCGGCTAATGCTACACAAGCATCATTTCCTGAAGAAATTATTATTCCTTTTAAAAGATTATCAACAGATATTTGATCACCAACCATTATAAACATTGATGAATAGCCGGCTTGAGATAGTCTCCATGCGTTCTCAGAAACAAAAAATTTATCTTCAAGTGATAACTGGCCGTTTTTAATCAGCTCAAAAGCAATTATTGAAGTCATTATTTTTGTCATTGAAGCAGGAAATATTTGTAAATCAGGTTCTTTTTCAAAAAGTATTTCTCCAGATAAATAATCTTGTAAAATAGCTGTTTTGGCTTTTACGTCAAATTCAGCAGTATAAGATTTTGTTGTTAAAAAACTTAAAATTATAACTATTGATATTAAGAATTTTTTTTTCATAATTTAATAATCTCTATATTTTCAAAATTTAAAGGACTTATATCATCAAAAGCTTTTTTTAATGATTTTAAATTATCATAAGGTCCAAAATAAACTCTATAAATAGTATTTGAAATTTTAATAATTCTTGCGTTATTTAGATTAAGTTCATCTTTTATTCTTTTTTGCATCATTTTGGCACTATTTTCATAATAAAAATCTGCCAATTTAATAATATAATTAAAATTATCTATTTTTTTACTTTTTTTTATTTTTTTCTTATTTTTACTTAAATCACTTATACTTATACCATCTACAGGAGCCTTATCCGCAACCTCTTTTTCTTCATCATAAATTTTAGCTTTTTTGGCTACGAATGTTGAATTTACAGAAATTGTAGAAATTTCAACATAAGGTTCTTCATGATTTAGATCTAGTTCTTTAAATATTCTTTGAGAAATAACTGAATTATAAAATTCTGGATATTTAGAATTTTGCCCAACTTTTACTAAAATAGATTTATTATTTAAAAGGTTGGTAATTTTAACACTTGTATCTTTTTTTAAATTTTTTTGAAAAATTAACAGTGATCTATTTTCTAAATTTTTGTTTACTATTCTTTTTTTTTTTAAATCATCATTAAAAACTAAAGCAAATCCTTTTGAAGAAAACACATCAATATGTTGAACAACATCGGTATCTTTTTTATTTATATTATTTGTTGTACATGAAAACAAAAATAAAAATAAAAATATGTGGATTTTATAGTTCATTTTTAATTTTATCCTTTAATGTACATACAGCCAGTGCAAATCTTAAAGATCTATTCCATTTTAATATTAGTTCATAATTATCAAAAATTAAATATGCCGGCTCTAATAATTTTGAATTTTCTACTATTTCTCTATCAGGAGTAATTATTCCAGTAACTAAGTCATCATCTACATTAATATTTTCGTTATTAACTATATATTTTTTAAAATATTTAAATTTTTTTTTATTATTAATTTTTTTTGCTGATGTATTAAGATACTTAATGGGAATATTTTCTTTTAATTGAATTTTATAAAAACATGGACTTTTTTTTTTCCAACCTAATTTATTAATGTAATTAGCAGCTGAAGCGAATGAATCCTCGTTTGATTTAAGGTCAATTAAATCGTCATTGTTATAATCTATTGCATAATTTTTTATAGTTGATGGCATAAATTGAAAATTACCGAATGCACCTGCCCATGATCCGTACAATACGTTGCTATCTATAATGCCTACATCGATTAGTTTTAAAACGATTATCAGTTCATTTGTAAAAAATTCACTTCGTCTTTTATCAAAACTTAACGTAGCTAATGATGACAATATATCCATTTTTCCTAAGTATTTTCCAAAATTAGTTTCTATGCCCATAAGTGATAGGAGAAGTTCTTTTTCAACATTAAATTTTGATTCAACATTTAGTATTAGGGAACTGTTTTCTATAAATAAATTCTTACCCTTCTTAACTTTTTCGTTAGAAGTTCTTTTAGTTATATAAGTATTTGTGTCTTCATAAAACTCTGGTTGATATCTATCATATTGTATAACCTTTGGTAGAAATTTAACTTTTGACAACGTGTTATCTAATGTTTTTTTAGATATTCCATTTTTTATTGCATAATCCCTAAACAAAGTTAGCCAACTATCAAAATCATCTGCTAGAGCATTGTTAATTCCGATAAGTGAGATTAAAGCGATACAAATTATATTATTAATTGTTTTCATACAAATCTCTTAAATAAATTAATACAGCAATCCATATAAAAATAAAACTTATGAACTTGTCTGTTGAAAAAGGTTCATTAAAATAAAAGAAACCAAGTAAAAACTGACCTGTTGGTACAATAAAAAAAACCATACCAGAAGGTCCTAAACCTGCTAATTCAACCCCTTTAACATATAAAAATAATGGAATTAAAGTCATTGGTCCTGCCAATATTATTAAGCTTGCAAGGCTTAAGTTTTGAATAACAAAATCGTTATTATCAGTTACAACAATATAATATAAAATGATTCCAATAATCGGAAGAATAAACAAACTTTCAATCAATAAACCTATATCAGTTTCAACATTAATTTTTTTTCTAAGTAAATTATATGCACTCCATAAAAAAGCTACACCTAGTCCAACCCAAGGTAGTGAACTCATATTAAATAATAAATATAAAGTTGATACTGCAACTAACAAAATTGATATAATTCTTTGTTTATTTAACTTTTCATTTAAAAAAAGAAATCCTAAAAAAACACTTAAAATTGGAAATATAAAATAACCAAAACTCGAATCAATAATTTTATCTGTTGAAACTGCATAAATCCACAGTGTCCAGTTTCCAAGTATTAACAAACCAGTAATAAATAAAATAGTTACTTTTTTAAAATCGTATAATATTTTTTTAAAAAGATTCCATTTTTTTAGCAGGGTTGTTGTGATTAATAATATTACTAAAGTCCAAAATGACCTATGAACGACAACTTCCCAAAATCCAATAAAAGAAATATATTGGAAATATATTGTACCTAGAAAACCCCAAAAAAAAGAACCTGTTGATGTGGAGATTAAACCTTTAGTAAAATTAGAAATTTTCATAATTTAATGATTATTTAAATGTCTACAAGTAGCTTGTATTAATTCCAATAATATTTTTGGTTGATATTATTAAATAACCTAATAAAAACAACCGAACGGAGAGATGGCTGAGCGGTTGAAAGCACCGGTCTTGAAAACCGGCAAAGGGGCAACTCTTTCCTGGGTTCGAATCCCAGTCTCTCCGCCATTAGATTTTAAAATTTTGAAAACTTTCTATCAAGTTAAGTATCAAATTATTTTCAAAATTAATTAATAATTCCTTTTTTTTAATTGAAATCAAAGTTTCATCATCCATGTTTACAAATTCGTTTAATTCATTTAGCTGTTCTAAATTTAAATCATTAATTATTGAGTTAACAAAATTAGTCATTAAAATATCCATTTCTTTTGAGCCTCTGTAGGAAGCTCTATAAATAATTTTATTTTTAAGTTCTTCTTTATTACTAAACATAGATATATATATAAAATAATGAATACATATGAATACTTATTAAATGATATCAATACCATAAAAGGTATCGGACCAAAACTTTCAAAATTATTTAGAAAAAAGAACATTAATACTATATTTGATTTAATTTGGAGTATTCCAAGAGATACAACAGATCGAACAAATCTAGTTAAAATCAATGAATTACAAATAGGAAAAATACAAACTATTACTGTAGATGTTATAAAATATAATTTTCCTCGAATTAGAAATTTACCTAATAAAGTATTTTGTGAAGATGAAACAGGAAAAATAGAATGTGTATTTTTTAACAGTTTTGAGGGTTATATTAAAAAAATCCTTCCAATTAATTCAAGAGTAACAATTAGTGGAAAAATTAGTTATTATAATAAAAAATATCAAATAACAAATCCGTCATATATATCAGAAAAAAGTGATTCAATAAAAAAAGTATTTTCAAAATATAGCCTAACTGAAGGACTTACAGAAAAAAAGTATAATATTATTATCAACGAAGTGCTAAACAGTTTACCAGATTTAAATGAATGGTTGAGCAATGATATTTTAAAAAAATTTAATTACATTTCTTGGAAAAAATCAATTATAGAATTACATAATCCATATAACATTAATAAAAAAGGAAACTTTTTAAATAGACTTATATTTGATGAAATAATATCAAACTTTTTAATTAATTCTAAAATAAGAAGAGGCATAAAAAAAATTAAAAAAATTAAAAAGAATTTTGATAATAAGGAATATTTAAAAATTAAAAAGAAATTTGGATTTGAGCTAACAAGTGATCAAAACACTGCTGTAGAGCAAATAAATAAAGATTTAAAATCAAATCAAAAAATGTTTAGACTTTTACAAGGAGATGTTGGAAGTGGAAAAACTATTGTTGCATTAATAGCTTCGGCAAATGTTATTTCAAGTGGTTTTCAAGTATGTTTGATGGCACCAACCGAAATACTTGCAAAACAACATTATACTCTAACTAAAAAACTATTTGATGCTCATATAAACATAGGACTTTTAACAAGTAAAACTGAACGAAATGAAAGAAATAATATTCTTAAAAACCTTATCAATAATAAAATAAATATTTTAATTGGAACACATTCTCTATTTCAAGAAAAAATTAAGTATAATAAACTTGGATTAATTATTATTGATGAACAACATAAATTTGGAGTTAAACAAAGAAAAAAACTTTCTGATAAAGGGGGTAAAAATTGTGATGTTCTTGTCATGTCAGCAACACCTATTCCACGAACTATGCTTATGACAATCTATGGAGATATGGATACATCAATAATTAAAAATAAGCCAAGAAACAGAAAAGAAATTAAAACTTATAGTAAACTAGATAGTAAAACTGACGAAGTTGTTAAGTTTGTAAAAAAACAAATAGATGAAAAAAATCAAGTTTTTTGGGTATGTCCGTTGATAGAAGAATCAAAGAAAGTTGATCATCAATCATCTGTCAAAAGATATGAATTTCTAAAAAAAATATTTAAAAATAGAGTAGGTCTTCTTCATGGAGCTTTGGATAAAGAAGAAAAAAATAATATCTTGTTGAATTTTTTAAATAAAAAAATTGATATACTTGTCTCAACTACAGTAATAGAGGTTGGAATTGATTTTCCTAGTGCAAATATAATAATTATTGAAAATGCTAATAAGTTTGGGCTATCACAATTACATCAACTTAGAGGTAGGGTTGGACGTGGTGATAAAGAGTCATATTGTATTTTAATGTTTAAATCGAATTTAAGTCAAAATGCAAAAAAAAGGATAAATATTTTAAAAAAAACAACTGACGGCTTTAAGATATCAGAAGAAGATATGAAATTACGTGGTTATGGAGATTTACTTGGATTTAAGCAAAGTGGTTTACAAAGCTTTAGATTAGCAGATCCAGTATTAAACGAGGATCTTTTTTTATTAGCAGAAAAAGAAGTTAAAAAAATAGAGCTAGAAAACCAAGATCTAAATAAATATATGACGCTTTTAAAACTATATGATCGTGCTGATATTTTAAATGATATTGTTTAGTTCTTTGGATTTGAAGTTCCTGCAGAAACTATAAATTTTGACGCTTCCTCAAATGTCATATCTAAATATATTACTTCTTTTTTAGGAAACATTAATAAAAAACCACTAGTTGGATTTGGCGTTGTTGGAACAAATACATTAACTAAGTTGTCATTTGTTTTTTTACTAATTTCTCCCCTGTTATCCTTGGTAGCAAATCCTACTGCCCATATACCTTTGCTTGGATATTGTACTAAAACTACACTTTTTTTTTTACCTTTTTTATTTGCAAAAGTTTCGGTCATTTGACCTATGGCGCCATATATTGTTCTAAGAAATGGTATTTTTTTTAACAAATCATTTATTACTTGTAAAATTTTTTTTCCGATAAAAGAAAGTGAAATAAAACCAATTATTGTAATAAAAATTATTGATAGTGCAATTTCAAGTCCAGGTATAGAAAATGGCAAGTAACTATTTGGATTTATTTCTTTAGGTATTAAATTTGAAGAAATAGATATTATAAATATTGTTAAATATAAAGTAAATCCAATTGGTACTAAAACAATTATCCCTGTAATAAAGTAATTTCTTAATCTAGCTATTAATGATGATTTTTTTTTTCTAATTTTTGTCATTATAAATTTCTTATTTTATAGCAAATATTTTGATTAAATCGAGCATATCATGTAGAAATAAGTGAATTGGTTATGATTATTATTAATAAGAATAGGTAATTAAATAAATGGACAGAAGGTTTTTTTTACAAGTTCTGGGTTGTGGGTGTATATCTATGGGAATCTCCTCATGTACTACAGTACCAATTACTGAGAGAAAGCAATTAAAAATAATTCCCGAATCTAAGCTAAATGCTAAAGCTGCAGAAATTTATGAAAAGGTTAAAGAAAGAGAAAAATTGAGTAGTGATCTTAATAAACTTAATGAAATTAAAAATATTGGTAAAAGAATTGAATATTCAATAAGTGAATATTTTGAAAGATCTAATATAGAAGATCCTACAGTAGGATTTGATTGGGAATATATATTAATTGATAATGATAAAGTTAAAAATGCCTGGTGTATGCCTGGTGGAAAAATTGCTGTTTATACAGGTATATTAGAAGTAACAAAAAATACAAACGGACTTGCAGCTGTAATGGGCCATGAAATTGCACATGCTGTTGCAAAACATTCGGTTGAGAGGGCTAGTAGAAGTGTATTACTACAGACTGGAACAAGTATTATTGATATTGCAACCGGAGGTAAACTCTCAACTATAAATAGATCAACAGGAATGAATACTGTAGGGTTATTGTCAGAAATTGGAATTATGAATCCTTTTAATAGAAAACAGGAAAGTGAAGCAGACTATTTAGGGTTAATATTTTCATCTTTATCAGGTTACGACATAAGAGAGGCTCCAAAAATTTGGGAAAGAATGAAAGAAAGCAACAAAGGTAAGGAACCACCTGAATTTATGAGTACTCATCCTTCTTCAGATAACAGAATTAAAAAACTGAATGAGTGGATGAATGAAGTAACATTAAATTATCCACCAATAAAACAATCTTAATTAAATTAGTGGTGAGCCCTGTTGGACTCGAACCAACGACCCATTCCTTAAAAGGGAATTGCTCTACCAACTGAGCTAAGGGCCCAACGACGTTTCTTATATTGATTTTTTTTATTTAATCAATCTTAAATATTATAGCTTATTAATATATTTATCATGAAATTCATGAAATGTACCATTTTTAATATTTTTTCTGATTGCGCTCATCAACTCCTGATAAAAATTTATATTATGCAATGTTAATAACATTGATCCAAGCATTTCATTTGTATTAAATAAATGATTTAAATAATTTTTGGAATACTTGTTCAAATTAAAATTACTTGTATTATTGTCAAGTGGACTATTATCGTTACGATATTTAGAATTTCGAATATTTAACCTTCCATTCCACGTAAAAGCTAAACCTGTTCTTCCTGAGCGTGTAGGCAAAACACAATCAAACATATCAATACCTCTTTTTACTGCTCCTAATATATCTGATGGTGTTCCAACACCCATTAAATATCTTGGTTTATCATTAGGTATCAATTTTGTTATATTATCCAAAACTTTGAACATTTCTATTTGACTTTCTCCAACTGCTAAGCCGCCAACTGCATATCCATTAAAATTAATATCTAATAATCTTTCTAAGGAACTGATTCTTAAATCTTCAAATAATCCTCCTTGGATTATGCCAAAAATAGCTTTGTGAGGATTTTTACCAAAAGCTTTTTTAGATCTATTGGCCCAATGCATTGATAATTCCATAGATTTTTTTATTTTTTTATAATCATCACTTTTTTTTGGACATTCATCCATTACCATCACAATATCTGAATTAAGAGATTTCTGAATTCTAATACTTTCTTCAGGGCTCAAAACAAATCGTTTTCCATCTATGTGAGATTGAAATATTGCGCCTTTCTCTTTATCTATTTTATTGAGTTTAGATAAAGACATTACCTGAAAACCTCCAGAGTCAGTAAGGATAGGTAATTTACAATTCATAAATTGATGTAATCCACCAGATGACTCTATTCTCTCAACACCTGGTCTAATCATTAGATGGTAAGTATTAGACAATATAATTTCACTACCGGTTTTAATTATATCATCAATAAACACACCTTTTATTGTGGCTTGGGTACCGACTGGCATAAATGCAGGAGTGCTTATATTGCCTCTGTGTGTTTTTATTACTCCTAACCTTGCTTGATTATGTGTTTCGTTAACATTAAAAGAAAACTTTTTTAATGCCATTGATGTTATAATTATAAGGATTTAAAACTTATAATCTTATCTGGGTCATTAACAGCGCCGTTATTATTTGAATCACCTCTTTTAATTTTATCAACATTTTCCATGCCTTCAATTACTTTTCCGAAGACAGTGTAATTTCTATCTAAAAAAGGCGCAGGCTGGAAACAAATAAAAAATTGACTATTAGCACTATTTGGATCAGATGACCTAGCCATTGAAAGTGTTCCTTTTTCATGTGGCAAATCATTAAATTCAGAAGGAAGATCTGGTAAATCAGATCCACCCATGCCCGCCCTTCTTAAATCGTAATCCTTAGATGATGAATTGCCAAATTTAACATCACCAGTTTGAGCCATAAATCCATCTATGACTCTATGAAAAACAACATTGTCATACGAGCCCTCGTTTGCAAGTTTTTTGATTCTTTCTACATGTTTTGGAGCAACATCTTCGAAAAGTTCAATTTTTACATCTCCGTCTTTAAGTTTTAATATCATTATATTTTCCTTCGAGTAAGCATTGTTAAAAAAAATCAAACTAATAATTATTATATTAGCAAGATATTTATTCATATTTTTTCTTTAATGAATTGATTGTACTTTTAGTGGTAAATTTTTTTATATCACCATTTAATTCTGCTACTTCTTTTATAAGTCTTGAAGATATAATTTGATTTTTTACATCTGACATTAAAAAAATTGTTTCAATTTTGTTATTAAGCTTTCTATTCATTCCAGCTAATTGAAATTCATATTCAAAATCTGATGCGGCTCTTAAACCCCTTAGAATAATGTTAGATTTATATTTTGCGCACAAATCAGTAGTTAAAGAATTAAATGAAATTACTTTTATTTTATTTTTATTGAATCTTAAATCAGAGAAAAGAGCTTTTTTTACTATTTCAATTCTTTCATCAATTGAAAATAAATATCTTTTTTGATTACCATTAGATATAGCGACAATTATTTTATCAACAATTTTTAATGATTTTTGTATTACATCAATATGACCGTATGTGATTGGATCAAATGTTCCTGGATATATAGCAGTTTTTTTCATTAAACTAAGTTATCATCAATTTTAATTGCAGAAACTACTTTTTCTTCTCCAGAAAGTTTAATTATTCTAACTCCTTGGGTATTTCTACCTGCAACTCTAATTTCTTTAACTGCTGTTCTAATAACTCTGCCCTTGTTTGTTGAAATTAATATTTCATCACCTTCATTAACAGGAAAAGAAGATGAAACATTGCCATTTCTTGAAGAATTAACTATTCCTATAATTCCTTTTCCACCTCTATTAGTAACTCTATAATCATTATGATCCGTTCTTTTTCCGTAGCCATTTTCAGTTATTGATAATATAAATTTTTCCTTAGCTTTTAATTCAGCTTTTTCATTTTTATCCAATTTTCCATTTTTTTTACTATTCTCATGGTTAATTATTGATAAAGAAACAATGCTATCGTTTTGATGCAAGTTTATACCTCTAATACCTTTTGAAGATCTTCCTTTAAAAACTCTAAGTTTTTTCGCTTCAAACCTTATACATTTTCCAAGCTTGGTGCTTAAAATAATATCTTGGTCATCTTTACAAATTTTAACTCCAACTATTTTATCATTACTGTCTAATTTCATTGCAATTTTACCTGAAGTATTTATTGAAGAAAAATCTTCTAAATTATTTTTTCTAATTTTACCATTTGCGGTAGCAAAAATTATATACATACCACTAGAATCAGTATTTTTATCTGGATAAGGCATAATTGAACTAATGGATTGATGATTTTTTAATGGCAATATATTAAATAAAGATTTACCTCTTGAAATAGACGATCCTTCAGGAATCTTCCACGCTTTTACACGATAGACCAAACCTTCAGTTGAAAAAAATAATACTTGTGTATGCGTATTTACTGAAAGTGTTTGAACAACAGAATCTTCTTCTCTAGTAACAATTCCAGTTTTTCCTTTACCACCTCTTTTTTGCTGCTTAACTGTGCTAAGAGCTCCTCTTTTTATATAGCCTTGTAAAGTAACAGTAATTATAACACTTTCTTTTTGGATAGTTTCTTCTATGTCGTAATTTAATACAGCGTCGATAATTTTAGTTCTTCTAGGAACAGAGAATTTTTCTTTTATTAATTTTAATTCATTGCTTATAACTTTTAATAATTCTTTCTTAGATTTTAAAATTTTTTTATAGTTTAAAATTAAATCTAATAATTTATTAATTTCTAACTCAATCTCATTAATTCCAAGTGCAGTTAATTTTTGAAGTCTTAGTTCTAAAATTGCATTTACTTGCGGTTCACTTAAAATATACTGGGATATACTTTTTTTATTTTCAATTTGCTTGATAAATTTTTGAGTCTTTGAGGTTTTCCATTTATTTTTTAATAAAATTTTCTTAGCATCATCAGGAGTTTTGGATGAACGTATAATTTTTATAATTTTATCTAAATTTTCTACAGAAATTGATAATCCAATTAATATATGCGCTCTGTCTTCAGCTTTTTTTAGATCAAATTTAGTTTTTTTAACTACTACATCTTCTCTAAAACTTAAAAATTGTTCTAAAAAATCTTTAAGATTACAAGTTTTGGGTTTGTTGTTTACAATTGCTAAAGTGTTAAAACCAAAAGAACTTTCAATTGATGTATATTTAAAAAGTTGTCTTTTTACTGTCTCAGGCTCTACTCCTGTTCTTAGATCTATAGCTACTCTTATGCCTTCTCTATTTGATTCATCTCTAATATCTCTAATTCCTTCTATTTTTTTTTCTCTAACAAGTTCAGCAATTCTTTCATTTAATACAGATTTATTTACTTGATATGGTATGGATGTAATAACTAATCTATCTCTTTTATTTTTTAAATTTTCTACTGATATTTCGCCTCTAATTTTGAAAGATCCACGTCCAGTTTTATATCCCTCTTTGATAATATTTTTTCCAATTATTGTTCCTCCAGTTGGAAAGTCAGGTCCCGGTATATGCTTCATTAATTCATTTAACTTGATATCTTTATTATCAATTAGCGCAAGCGCACCATTTACTACTTCCCCTAAATTATGAGGTGGAATGCTTGTAGCCATACCAACTGCTATACCTCCAGCGCCATTAACAAGTAAGTTTGGATATTGAGCTGGTAGAACTGTAGGTTCTTGTTCGGTTTCATCATAATTATTTTTAAATTCAACAGTATTTTTTTCTATATCATCGATTAAGTATTGTGAAATTTTTGAAAGTCTTGTTTCGGTATATCTCATTGCAGCTGGCGGATCTCCATCAATAGATCCAAAATTTCCTTGACCATCTATAAGAGGTAAACTCATAGAAAAATCTTGAACCATTCTTACAAGAGCGTCGTAAACAGCCTGGTCTCCATGTGGATGGTATTTACCAATAACATCTCCTACTATTCTTGCTGATTTTCTAAATTGTTTTGACCAGTCAAAACCTCCCTTGTGCATTGCAAATATTATTCTTCTATGAACAGGTTTTAATCCATCTCTAGCATCAGGTAATGCTCTGCTAATTATTACACTCATAGCATAGGACAAATATGATGAACTCATTTCATCATACATTGATATTGATTTTATATTTTGATTTTTAGAAATTTCGTCTTTTTGCATAAAAACTAAAATGGAATATCGTCATCTAGTTCGTTTTGTGCTGGTTGAATATCTTGATTAAAATTTTTATTTTCTTGTGAAGATACAGAACCTTGATTACCACCACCAAGCATAGTTAATGATGAATTAAATCCTTGAATCACAACCTCTGTTGAATATTTATCTTGTCCACTTTTTTCATCTTTCCATTTTCTTGTTGTTAATTGACCTTCTATATAAACTTGAGCACCTTTTTTTAAATATTGTTGAACTACATTTACAAGACCTTCGTTAAAAACAACTACCCTATGCCATTCAGTTTTTTCTTTTTTTTCTCCTGAATTCTTATCTTTCCATGTTTGGCTTGTTGCTAAGCTTAATCTAGCAACACTTTTACCATTAACCATTTGTTTGATTTCAGGGTCTGCGCCTAATCGACCTATTAATAATACTTTATTTAAACTTCCTGCCATATAAAATTAAATTTTTTTGATTTGATTTATGTATATATATAACACATTTTTACTTGAATATTAATTTAATTAAATTAATGCAACAAAAATTATGCTTAAAAAGATAGTTATTAAAGGCGCAAAAGAACACAATTTAAAGAATATTTCTTTGGAAATTCCAAAGGACAAATTTGTCGTTATAACTGGTCTTTCAGGATCTGGAAAATCCTCTTTGGCATTCGATACAATATATGCAGAAGGTCAAAGACGATACGTTGAAAGTTTATCTGCTTATGCAAGGCAGTTTCTAGATAAAATGAAGAAACCAAAAGTTGATTTAATAGAAGGTCTAAGTCCTGCTATATCAATTGAACAAAAAAATACTTCAAAAAATCCAAGATCTACAGTTGCTACAGTTACTGAAATTTATGATTATATGAGAGTTTTATATGCAAGAGCTGGAATTCCTTATTCACCATTTACAGGAAAACCTATAACTTCACAAACAATTTCACAAATTGTAGATAAAATTAAAGAGTTGCCGAAAAAATCTACAATATATTTATATGCACCGGTAGTACGTGGACGTAAAGGTGAATATAAAAAGGATATTTTATCATATAAAAAGAGAGGTTTCAGAAAAATTAAAGTTGATAATCAGGTATATGAAATTGATAATGTACCAGAGTTAAATAAAAAAATTAAACATGACATTTCAGTATTAGTAGATCGAATAATATTAAATTCATCTCTTGGTAACAGGTTAGCTGAAAGTGTTGAAACAGCTGTAAATTTAGCAAATGGATTATTGTTTGTTGAATATGAAAATGAAACATTGCCAAAAAAATTTAGAAAAATAGAAAAAATTATTTTTTCAACAAAGTTTGCTTGTCCAGAAAGTGGTTTTACAATTGAAGAAATTGAGCCTAGATTATTTTCTTTTAATAGTCCATATGGAGCATGTGAAGAATGTGATGGTATAGGTGTAAAATTGAATGTTGATCCAAACTTAGTAGTACCTAATGAAAAAAAAACAATCTTAGATGGTGCAATCTTACCTTGGGCAAAGACAACAACTCTATATTATGCGCAAACACTATCATCCCTTTCGAAACATTATGGGTTTTCGTTAGAGCAAAAATGGGAAAAACTCCCAAAAAAAATTAAAGATATTATTCTTTATGGGTCAGATGATGAAGAAATAAAATTTAGTTATGATGATGGATATGAAAAATATTCACACAAAAAAACTTTTGAAGGTGTAATAAATAATTTAGAGAGGAGATATTTAGAAACAGATAGTGATTGGAAAAGAGAAGAAATTTCTCAATATCAATCTGATACAAAATGTGAAAGATGTAATGGGTACAGATTAAAAGAAGAAGCATTGTGTGTAAAAATTGATAATCTAAATATTAGTGAAATAGCCGAAAAATCGATTTTAGATGCTATCAATTGGTTTAAGTTATTAGAAAAAAAATTAGATAATACAAGATTAAAAATAGCTGAACATATATTAAAAGAAATAAATGAAAGACTAGATTTTTTACTTAATGTTGGTCTTGATTATTTAACACTCTCAAGAGAGTCTGGAACTTTATCTGGAGGAGAGTCTCAAAGAATAAGATTAGCATCACAAATAGGTTCTGGTCTTACAGGAGTTTTGTATGTTTTAGATGAACCATCGATTGGTTTGCATCAAAAGGATAACATAAAATTAATCAATGCCTTAAAAAGATTAAGAGATTTAGGAAATACTGTAATAGTTGTTGAACATGATACAGAGACAATGGAAAACGCAGATCATATAATTGATCTAGGGCCAGAGGCTGGTAATAATGGTGGAGAAATTGTAGTTGAAGGAAGTTTCCAGGATATTGCTAAAAGTGAAAAAAGTATAACTGGTAAATATTTATCTCACAAATATTATATCCCAATTCCAAAAAATAGAAGGTTAGCTAAAAATGGGAGATTTTTAGAAATTAGTGGAGCAACAGGTAATAATCTTAAAAATGTAAACTTAAAAATTCCTTTAGGAAGTCTTACTTGTGTTACTGGCGTATCAGGAAGTGGAAAATCTACAATGATATTACAAACATTATATAATGCTCTAAATCTTACCTTAAATAACAATAAATCACGAAAAATACCTAAACCTTTTAAAGGATTTAAGGGTATAGAATTGATAGATAAAGTAATTGATATTGATCAGTCTCCAATAGGAAGAACGCCTAGATCTAATCCAGCAACTTATACAGGAGCTTTTGGACCAATAAGAGATTGGTTTACAGCATTGCCGGAGTCAAAAAGTAGAGGGTATAAGCCTGGTAGATTTTCTTTTAATGTTAAAGGAGGTAGATGCGAAGCTTGCGAGGGTGACGGTGTAATTACATATGAAATGCATTTTTTGCCTGATGTTTATATTCAATGTGATGAATGCAAGGGTACAAGATATAATAGAGAAACATTGGAAGTAAAATTTAAAGAAAAAAGTATAGCAGATGTATTAAATATGACAGTAGATGAAGGTTGTGAATATTTTGAAAACATTTCTAATATTAGATCAAAATTATTAACATTAAAAAAAGTGGGACTTGGTTATATAAAAATTGGTCAACAGGCTACAACATTATCTGGTGGCGAAGCACAAAGAATCAAACTTGCGAAAGAATTATCAAAAAGATCTACAGGTCGAACCATGTATATATTAGATGAACCTACTACTGGATTACATCAGCATGATATAAAAAAACTATTAGAAATTTTACAAGCATTTGTAGCAACAGGAAATACAGTTGTGGTAATTGAACATAATCTAGATGTAATAAAGACAGCTGATTACATTGTAGATATGGGGCCTGAAGGTGGTGTCAAAGGTGGACAAATAATCGCAGAAGGAAAACCAGAAGAAGTTTGCAATGTAAAAGAAAGTTATACAGGCCAATTTCTTAAACATATTTTGAACAATAAATTTAAAAAAATAGCTTAATAAAACTTTTTTTATAGTGTATATAACAAATTAGATGGCGGACTTTTTTGGATCATTATCAAAGGTTATTCATACCTCTATAATATTAGCGGTACTTTTATTTTTGTTTCTATCATTTGGAAATGGTGGTTTTTCTATTGATCAACTATTTTGGAGTTGGTTGTTTAGATATTTCCATGTTGTGGCTGGAATAATGTGGATAGGTTTATTATATTATTTTAATTTTGTTCAAGTGCCAAACATGGCAAAAATAACTGATGAGCAAAAACCAGCTATTACAAAAGTTATAGCGCCTTCCGCACTATTCTGGTTTAGATGGGCAGCATTTGTAACAGTGGTTACGGGTTTAATAGTTGCTTACTTAAATGGATATGCTCATGAAGCTATGACACTAGGCATAGGTAGCGGTGGTGGTAAATATACAGCTATAGGTATAGGAATGTGGTTAGGTTTGATTATGGCTTTCAATGTTTGGTTTATTATTTGGCCAAATCAAAAAAAAGTTCTAGGTATTGTTGAGGCAAGTGAAGAAGAAAAACCAGCTGCTGCAAAAAAAGCATTAATTGCATCAAGAACTAATACACTTCTTTCACTACCAATGTTGTTGTCAATGGTAGCTGCACAAAATTTATATTAAATTTATACTTTTTCTTCCTTTAAAATAGTTTTTTGAGAAACGTTCAATCTAACTAAAATAGGATTAGCTATATATATTGAAGAATAAGTACCAACTATCACACCCAGTATCATTGCGAATGAAAAACCCTTAAGTATTGCTCCACCAAATATAAATATAGATAAAAGAGCTAACAATGTTGTTACAGAGGTAATTATTGTTCTTGATAAAGTTTCATTTATTGAAATATTTGTAATCTCAAAGATTTTAATATCTGAATATTTTTTTAAATTTTCTCTTACTCTATCAAAAATAACAACTGTATCGTTCATTGAATAACCTACTATAGTAAGAACAGCTGCTACAATTGATAAATTTATTTCAAAATTTAATAAGGAAAAAAAACCAAGTGTTATTACAACATCATGGAACACAGCTGTAATAGCACCTAGGCTGAATTGCCATTCAAATCTTATCCAAATATAAATTAACATTGCTCCTAATGATAATACGATTGCAATTATACCTGATTTTAATAATTCATCACTGACTTTTGGACCTACACTTTCAACTCTTCTAAATTCAAAAATATTTCCAATATCATTAGATAGTTCAATTTTAATATTTTCAATAAAATTTTCCTCAATCGATTGTTTTTTTTCAAATTTGATAACATAATCATTTTCTTTACCAAATTCTTTAACAGTAACATCGCCAAGATTTAATTTACTAAACGACTTTCGTAAATCTGAAATATTTAAGGTATTATCTAAAGTTCTTAATTCTATTAAAGTACCACCTTTAAAATCAACTCCATAATTTAAACCTTTAAAAGTTAATAAAATTAATGAAAATAATATTAAAAATAATGACATAATATTAAATCTTTTATAAAATTTATTGAAAGGAATATTACGTTTTTCCATTATATTAATTTCTCCTTATCTTTATTTTTTATTACATATAAAGCTGTAAACAATCGAGCAATAAAATAGACTGAGAATAATGTTGTTAAAATTCCGACACCCAATGTAAGAGCAAAACCTTTTACTGGCCCAGATCCTAAAATAAATAAAATTAATGCTGCAATTAAAGTTGTTATATTTGCATCTAAAATCGTTGTTTTTGATTTTACATAACCACTATCAAATGCCACTATTTTATTACTTTCACTTTTAATTTCTTCTTTAATACGTTCATAGATTAGTACGTTTGCATCAACGGCCATACCTACAGTTAAGATTATTCCTGCTATACCTGGGAGTGTTAAAGTAGCTTCAAATAATGTTAGAATACCTATTAATAATAATAAGTTAGTAATTAATGTTACATTAGCAATTAATCCAAAAATTTTATATTTAACTATCATAAAAAGAACCACTAAAGCAAAACCGATAATTAATGACAATATTCCAGCATTTATTGAGTCTTGTCCTAAACCGGGTCCAACTGTTCTTTCTTCAATAATTTTCATTGGAGCAGGTAAAGCTCCTGATCTTAATAACAAAGCTAAATCTGTTGCTGATTGAAAAGTAAAATCACCTGTTATTTGTCCAGCCCCACCAACAATAGGTTCAACAATATTGGGTGCACTGATGATTTTTCCATCAAGTATTATAGCTAATCTTTTTCCAACACCCGATGATGTTGCTCGTGCAAACTTTTTAGCACCTACTCGATCTAAAGTAAATGTAACTACAGTTTGATTTGATTGATTATCCATACGAGGTTGAGCATCAACCAAATTATCACCACTTAATATTATTCTTTTACTTATTATTGCTTCTGAGCCATCTTCATATAAAAGTTTTTCAGTACCAAAACTTTCTTCTTCATTTAGAGTAACAAATCTAAAAGTAAGATTTGCTGTTTTTCCCAATAAACTTTTAATTCTGTCAGGATTTTCTAAACCTGGAAGTTCAACAAGTATTCTATCATTGCCTCTTTTAAGAATATTAGGTTCATTGGTACCAATCTCATCGACTCTTCTTCTAACTATTTCAATTGCTTGATTTTGTGATGATGATTTTAATTGAACTAAACCATAATCTGAAAATTCTAATGTTATATTAGTAGAAGACAAAACTTTTGTTTCCTTAACATCAAATTCATGAGTTTTAAATCTTTGAAAATAAGGATTAATTTCACTTTCTTTATCAGTTAGTAAAGATAAAACTTTATCTAATGAATCTTCATCTATTACAAAAGAAATTTTTTCATCATCAATTATTTTAAAATTAGTAGATCTAATGTCTTTATCAGCAAAGAATTTTTTAAGTGAAGAAAGTTTGTTCTGTAATTTCTGAATAACTACAGGTTTGTTATCTATTTCTAAAAGTAAATATGAGCCTCCTTGAAGATCTAATCCTAAATTTATATTCCTATTAAATAGTTTATTATCAATATTAATAAAATTAGATATTGTAAAAAAAGAAATTATTAATGTGAAAATTAAAACTGAAATAATTTTTAATTTTGAAAAGTATAACACTTTAGTTTAATGTTATTTTTTTGTTTCAGTATTGCTTACTAGTGATTGTATTCCTGTAGATTTAATAACTTCTACGTTAACATTTTCTGATATAGAAACATCAACTTTATCGTTATCTATAACTCTTTCAATCGTTCCAACAATGCCACCTGAAGTAACAACTTTATCGCCTCTTTTTAAATTTTCTACCATAAGTTTATGTTCTTTAACTTTTTTTTGCTGTGGGCGAATTAAAAAAAAGTAAAATATAACAAAAATTAAAATTAGAGGTATAAACTGTCCTATTCCTGATCCTGACATAAAATCCTTTGTAAATTAAAAGTTTTTTATACTATCTAAGTTATTAAAACAACTCTAATTATTTGAAATTTTTTCTAGATTATTCATGTAAGGTTTTAAAGCATCAGGTATTGTTATTGATCCGTCTGAATTTTGATAGTTTTCTAATATTGCTATAAGAGTTCTACCAACTGCCAGACCACTACCATTTAATGTACCAACGAATTCAGTTTCATTATTTTTATTTTTATATCTTGCTTTCATTCTTCTAGCTTGAAAAGTTCCACAAGAAGAACAGCTGGAAATTTCTCTGTATTTACTTTCAGATGGTAGCCATACTTCTATATCGTAGGTTTTTTCAGCACTAAAGCCCATGTCTCCTGTGGATAAAATTATCTTTCTATAAGGCAATTTTAGTTTATCTAAAATCATTATTGCACAGTTTGTCATTCTTTCTAGTTCATCAACGCATTTATTATTTTCAACAATACTAACAAGTTCGACTTTGTAAAATTGATGTTGTCTAATCATACCTTTTGTATCTTTACCATAGCTTCCAGCTTCTTTTCTAAAACATGGTGTTAAAGCTACAAAACGTAATGGAAAATCTTTTATATTTACAATCTTATCTCTAACAATATTAGTTAATATGACTTCAGCTGTGGGAATTAAAAATTTTCTACCACTTTTTTCTTCAATTTTAATTTCAAACTGATCATCTTCAAATTTAGGTAATTGGCCAGTTCCAAACATTGTGGCATCGTTAGCCATTAAGGGTGGGGATATTTCTTTGTAACCATTAACTTGAGTATGAGTATCTAGCATAAAGTTTGCTATTGCTCTTTCTAATAAAGCAAGTTTATCATTAACAAAAACAAATCTAGCGCCTGTAGTTTTGGTAGCCAAATCAAAATCTAACATTTTTAAATTTTCTCCTAATTCATAATGAGATTTTGGTTTAAAATTAAATTCTTTTATTGTTCCAGATTTTAAAACTTCCTTATTAGCGTTTTCATCAACACCTACTGGAACATCTTTTAATGGTAAATTTGGAATTGAAGACAAAATATCATCAAGTTTATTTTTAATTAAGGATTGTTCTTTGTTGATAGATAAAATTTTTTCAGAAATTTCTTTTGATTTTGCAAACAAAGATTTATCTTGGCTTTTTGAAATGCTTTTTTTTTCTTGTTCTAAAGTTTCTTTTTCTTGAATGAGTGCTCTATTATTTTTATCCAAATCTAATATTTGATCTAAATTGATAGAAATATTTCTTGATTTAATAATATTTTTGAAATTATCAAAATTATTTCTTATATCTTTAATGTTGTGCATTTTTTTCTTTATTTTTTTTCTCTATAAATTTTACAGAAATAATAGATAATTCATATAATAATAATAAGGGTATTGCTAAACCTATTTGAGTAACAGGATCGGGAGGAGTTAATAATGCCGCTGCAGCAAATATGATAACAACAACATATTTACGTCTTTCTTTTAAAAATTGAGAATCAACTACTCCAATTCTTGCTAACAAACTTAAAACTACAGGTAATTGAAAACTTAATCCAAATGCAAATATTAATTTCATTACTAAAGATAAATATTCATTAACTTTAGCCTCTAGTTGAATAGGTAAAGATGTATTTAAACCTGAACTTTCAAATGACAGAAAAAATTTTATAGCTAAAGGCATTATTAAATAATAGACAAGCATACCACCAAGCAAAAAAAGTATTGGTGTAACTACAAGATAAGGCATTATTGCAGATTTTTCATCTTCGTAAAGACCAGGTGCAATAAATTTCCATATTTGAATTAAAATGATTGGACTAGTAAAAAAAATGCAGCAAAAAATGAAACTTTTAAATAAGTAAGAAAAGTTTCTTGTAAAGCTGTAAAAATAAGTCTTCTGTTTGCATCATCATTTTTAACTGCTTGAGCATAAGGATCTACAAGAAATCCATAAATATATTCAGAAAAATAGTAACAAATAATAAAAAGTACTGATAAAAAAATTAATGAATGAATTAATCTTTTTCTAAGTTCGGCAAGATGACTAAAAAAACCACCCTCAGCTTGATTTTTACTCATCTTTATCCTTTTTTTTATTTACATTAACATCTTCGCTTAAGTTTTTATCAATTGTGTCTTCAGTGATGGAGCTAACTTCGTTTTGCACATTGTTAACATATCTTTTTACACTTCCAATCCAAGATCCAACTTTTTTTAACATTAAAGGAAAATCTTTTGGACCGAGAATAATTATTGCTACTACAACTATAATTAAAATTTCAAACCAGCCAATTGTTGGCATTAGAATTACTCTTTTTTATCTATATCTTGATTTTCAGAGGTATCATGATTTTCGGAAATATTTTTCTGAGTTCCCTCTTCATTAACATCAGAAGCCATACCTTTTTTGAAACTTTTTATTCCTTTTGCAACATCTCCCATAAGGCTTGAAATTTTACCTCTCCCAAAAAGAAGTACAACAAGTATAACTACAATTGCTATTTGCCAAAAACCTATGCTCATACAAGTGTTATAAACATATTATATAATAATTAAAGTTTTTTTTATTTATCATCATCATTTTTAAGAGTGCTATTTAACATTTCATCAATATCAGAGTATATATTTTCCTTTTTTTCCTCTTGTTCCTTATAAAATTTACCTGTTCCAAATATTGTTGAATCTACATTAGCAGTATCAATGAGGCCAGCTGTGCCTAGCTCATCTATAGTTGGAAGATCTGATAATTTTTGTAAATTAAAATGACTTAAAAATTCTTCAGTAGTACCGTATTGTATTGGTTTACCTGGAACATCTTTTCTGCCTTGAGTTCTAACCCAATTTAATTCCATAAGAATTTCAAGTGTATTAGTACCAAAAGCTACACCTCTTATCTCCTCAATCTCAGCTCTTGTAACTGGTTGGTGGTAAACGATTATTGCTAAGGTTTCTACTGCAGCTTTCGACAATTTTTTTTCTACAGTTTTTTGTTCAGACATTAATCCTGATAAACTTTCTGCTGTTCTAAAAGACCATTTATTAGAAATACAAACTAAATTAATTCCTCTATTTTTATAAATGTTTTGAAGCTTATTAAGAATATTTAAAACGTTAATCTTTTTTGTAACTTTAGATTCAATTGTATCCAAATCCAAAGGCTCAGCAGCAGCAAATAAAATTGCTTCTATTTCTTTTTCACCTTCACTTAATGACGAAGGAAAATTTACAATATTATCTTTTTTTAATTTTTTCATTTATTTTCTTTAACAAAAATGTTGTCAAATAAATTTGTTTGTTTAATTGATATATTTCCTTCTTTTGCAAGCTCCAATGAACCTGCAAAAATCCCTGCTTTACCCGTTCGTATAAAATCTTTTGATTTAGAAAAATTTTCAGGGAGTAAATCATTAATATTCTTCCAATCATTAAGTTTGCCAAAGAATTCTTTAATTCTTTTTATTCCCTCTTCGGTAGTAAAAACTGGAAGTCTTGGAATATTCATTTTTTGAAATTCTCTAGACATAATAATTGATGAATAAGCTTTAAGAATTTCAAACATTGTAAGAGAATATTTAGAGCTATATATTGATTTTATTTTACCTCTTATTCCTCTCATAAAAATATCTTTTCCCAATCTTTTTCTTTTTAACATTTGGTCTGAAAGTAATCTAATTAATTCAAGTTTTTTTAATTGAAGTTTAAGTTTTTCAGCAACTTCTAGTGCTTTGAATTCATCTTCATCAGTTTCTGGTAATAATAATTTAGATTTTAAATATGTTAACCAAATAGCCATTAATAAATATTCTGATGCTAGATCTAAATTAATTTTTTCCTTTGATTTAATAAATTCAAGAAATTGGTCAACTAAAAGTGTAATAGAAATTTTTTCAAGGTCCACTTTTTGAGATTTTGCTAAATCCAACAAAACTTCTAAAGGTCCATTATAATTACTAAGAGCTACATTAAATGTAAAAGAATCGTTCATAATATCTATTATCTAATTATATTAATTAATTGCGATGTTTTTTTCATTACAAAGTCACTTAATAAAGGTGATTTTTTTGCAACAATCAACATTTCTTTAAAGTTTCCATTGCAGTGTAAAACTAAATTACAACCTGCGTTAAAAGCACGAGTTGTATTCTCTGATGTAGAATATTTTAAGGCCTTCATTGAAATATCATCGGACATTATTATATTTTTAAAGGCAATTTTTTTTCTAATTATTTTCATAATTTTTTTTGAATGAGTAGCTGTATTTATTGGATCTATTGACTTGTAAATAACATGTGCTGTCATCGCTAAAAAGGCACGTTGATTTTTGAATGGAAAAAAATCTACTTTATTTAACAGTTTATAATTATGTTTAACAGATGGTAGTTTCAAATGGCTATCATCTGTTGATAGACCATGACCAGGAATATGTTTAATAATTGTTCCTATATGATTTTCATGGAATTTTTGTATACAAATTTTACCCATTTTAGAAACTAAGGATGAATTAGAAGAAAAGGATCTATTTCCAATAACATTGTTGGTAAATTTTCTTCTTACGTCTAGGACAGGTACTGTATTTATATTAATTCCTAATAAATTTAATAAGTAGGAAACTTGTTTAATATAAACATTATAATAGATGTTAAATTTTTTTTTATCTTTTTTGTATAAATTTCCAAAAAAATCTGCAGTAAATATTGTACTATCAATAAATTTATTTAATCTTGATACTCTGCCGCCTTCTTCGTCAATTAAAATTGGATAATTCTTGTCTTTAAATATTCTTTTAATTTGATGAGTTAACTTTTTTGTCTGAGAAATAGTCTTAATGTTTCTAGAGAATAATATAATACCCCAAGGCTTATATTTTTTTAAAAAATTTACTTCTTTTTTGTTTAATTTAGTACCTTTAATACCAGTTATAAATGATCTTCTATTACTAATCATTATTTAACAACTTCCAAAAATGATATTTTTTTTTATTTTTGTCCTTTTCGTACTCGACATATTCAATGATATTATTCGTATTATTTTCAAGTATTATTAAATTACTTGAAAAATTATTTATTCTTTCATCTATATTGTTAAGAGATCTATATGATTTTTTTTTATAATCATCAGAAAAATAATATCTAGAAACAAAAAAAGTAAAAAAAAATATTATAATTATATAAAAAACATATTTCAGTTCTTTTATCATTACATTTTTTCCGGAGTATTAACTCCTAATATATTCATACCTAATTTAATGGTATTAGAAATAATTTTTAAAAAAACCAGCTTATCATCAGATATTTTTTTATCTTTGCTTATAAATCTTTTATCAAGATCATCTTTACCTTTGTTCCAGTAAGAGTGAAATTCTGATGAAAGTTCATACAAATAAACAGGTATTCTGTGTGGTTCTAGTTTATTTGATGCAGTTTCGATGCATCTTGGCCATTCAGAAAGTTTTTTTAAAATTTTTAATTCATCTTTTTGATAATCATAATTTTGATCTTTGATTATTAAATCATCATTAATATTTAAATTACAATTTCTAAAAACAGAAGAAATTCTAGTATAACAATATTGTACATAATATAATGGATTGTCTTTGGACTTTTCTTTTACCTTTGAAAAGTCAAAATCCAATTCAACTTCATTACTTCTGCTCAGCATAATAAAACGAGTTGCATCCTTCCCTACTTGTTTTACTAGATCCTCAACAGTTATATAGTCACCTTTTCTTTTTGACATTTTAAATGGTTTTCCATCTTTAATTAATTTAACTAGCTGACTTACCTTGCATGATAATTTATTTTTTTCACCCGAAATAGCTTCAACAACTGAGGAAATTCTTTTAATATATCCAGCGTGATCGGCACCTAAAATATTAATTAATTTATCAAAATTTCTATTAATTTTTGTATTGTGATATGCAACATCACTAGCAAAGTAAGTCCAAGTTAAATCACTTTTTTGTAGCGCTCTATCTTTATCATCGCCAAAATCTGTTGATCTAAATAATAATTGATCTCTTTCTGTCCAGTTTTTTTTATCTTCACCTTCGGGAGCATTAATTTTACCAGTATATACATGATTAGATTTTTTTAGTTTTTCAACTACTTTTTCAACCTCTTTATCATTAACGATATTTGTCTCGCTTATAAAATTGTCATGATTAATGCCAAGGTCGATTAGGTTTTTTTTAATTAGTTTTAATGATTCATTAATTGAAAGTTTTTTTAAATGATCTTCAATATCTTTAAAACTTTCAAAATTAACATTTTTATTATTTTTTATAATATTGCTTGCTATATCTATTAAATAATCTCCCGGATATAGATCGGGATTGTCTAATGGAAAGTTTTCATTGTATAATTTTTCTCTAATTCTTAGATAAACAGAATAATTGAAATGGGAAATCTGATTACCATAGTCATTTACGTAATATTCCTTCTCAACAGTATTATCGTTAAATTTTAATATATTCGAAATTACATCACCCAATATTGCACCTCTACAATGTCCAACATGTAGAGGGCCAGTTGGATTTGCGGAAACAAATTCTATTAAATATTTTTTTTTATCTTTATTAGATGAGCCGTATTTATGAGAAATACTAATTAATTTATTAGCAAAATTATTCCAATAGTCTTTGTTAAATCTAATATTAATAAAACCAGGTTTTGCAAATGCGATTTCTTCTATTTGGGTATCTTGTTTTTTTAATAAATCTATTATGGTTTCAGCTATAATGTTTGGTGATTTATTGTTAGATTTTGATAAAACCATTGAAACATTTGTTGAAAGATCAAAATCAATATTAGGTGGAGTTGAATCAACATTCACACCGTTCAAATTTTCAGGAAGAACTAATAGTTTGTCTTTTTCTGCCTTTTTTATAATCGTTAATATTTTATTTTTGTATTCTTCAAATATATTCATTTTAATGATTTATAAATATTTATTGCAAATCGATCAGTCATTCCAGAAATATAGTCAGCTATAGATCTGTATTTATTATGTTTAATTGGTAAAAATGTCAAAAATTTTCTAGGATTTTTTGTAATTGATTTAAATAATTTTGCGATTATTATTTTTCCTTCACTATTCTTTTTTAAAACCTTGCTATTTTTATACATTTTTAACCTCAAAAAATATCTTATTTCATTTATTATATTTTCATAATTAGATGAAAAACAAATAAGTTTATTTTCACAGTTATAAACATCATTCAATTTATTAATTTTATTTATTTTAAAATTTATTAAAGAATTTTTTATTAAATCTTTAACCATAAGATTTATAGAGTCCCTAACCATCTGATAAATTAAAATCTTTTTATCAGTTTTTATTTTTGTTGAATACTTTTTTAGTATTTCATTAAAAAAAGAAATTTCTTTAAGTTCATGAATTGTAAAAAGACCAGCACTATATCCATCTTGTATATCATGATTGTTGTAAGCAATATCATCAGAAATCGAAGCAATCTGCGCTTCTAAAGAGGGAAATTTTCTTAAATTAATTTTATTCTTTAAATTTTTAGTTCCTATCAAATTATCAATTACTGTATTGTCATAATAAGGTCCGTTATGTTTTAAAAGCCCATCTAAAGTTTCTAAAGTTAAGTTTAAACCTTTAAATTTTACGTATTTATTTTCTATAAACATTACTATTCTTAAAGTCTGAAGATTATGATCAAATCCACCATGTTCATTCATACATTCATTTAATGCTTCTTCTCCAGCGTGACCAAAAGGAGTGTGTCCAAGATCATGTGCGAGACTTAAAGTCTCAGTTAAATCATCATTTAAATTTAAATATCGAGATATTGTTCTTGCAATTTGAGCAACTTCGATTGAATGAGTAATTCTAGTTCTGTAGTGATCACCTTCAGTATTAACAAAAACTTGTGTTTTGTGTTTTAACCTTCGAAATGCTGCACTATGAATTATTCTATCTCTATCTCTTTGAAATGGGGATCTATAGGCAGAATTAGGCTCATTTATAAGTCTACCTTTACTTTTAATAATCCCTAGTTTTTTATAGTTTTTCATTCTTTAAAAATGACAATTTAACATTATATTAGTAATATCAGTCTTAGATGATGATTAAAGAAATTAAATTTACCGATAATGCATTAAAACAGATTAATGCAATGCTGTCTAAAAAAGACAAAGGATCTTTTTTTAGAATCGCTATTAAAGGCGGCGGCTGTTCAGGTTTTCAGTATGATTTTTCATTTGATGATAAACAAGATGAAAATGATCTTAAACATGAAAATATATTAATAGACAAAAAATCAGCTGAACTATTAAAAGGATCTGAGGTTGATTATGTTAAAGAATTAATCGGAGATAATTTCAAAATCAGTAATCCACAAAGTAAATCTTCTTGTGGTTGTGGCGTTTCTTTCTCACTTTAATGATCATCAGTTCCTGGAATGTTAATTCTGTAAGAGCTCGAATTGAAAATATCAAAGAATATTTAAATAAATTTTCACCCGACATATTAATGATGCAGGAAATAAAAACTCCTGATGAAACTTACCCTTACGATGATATTAAAACTCTTAAATATGAAAATTATGTATTTGGACAAAAAAGCTATAATGGTGTTGCAATAATTTCAAAAAAAAAACTAGAAGGTATTAAAAATGATATTTTTAAAGATAAAAATAAACAATCAAGAACAATATCAGCTGAAGTAAAGCATAAGAAAAAAATTATAACATTAATTAATATTTATACACCCAACGGTAATCCTGTAGATACAGAAAAATATACATATAAACTTTATTGGTTAGACAGTTTAATTAAAAAATTAAAATCAATATCTAAACAAAATGAAAATATAATTATTGGTGGAGATTTTAATATAATTCCATCAGCAGAAGATGTACATAATCCAAAAAGTTATGAAAACGATGCTTTATTTAGATTGGAGATAAGAAAAAAATTAAGAGAATTAATCAATTTAGGTTTTCATGATGCATATAGATTTATTCATCCTGATAAAGAAGGATATACATTTTGGGACTACACAAGCGGTGCATGGCAAAAAAATAATGGTATGAGAATAGACCATTTTTTAGTTTCAAGTTCTTTAATTGATGCTGTTAAAGACGTTAAAATAAATAAGTTTCCTCGTGGAAGACAAAAACCATCTGATCATACACCTATTGAAATTGAATTAGCTTAAAGATTTAATTTTATTAACTAGTTCTTCGTTTATATTTCTAGGACCTTTGTCTTGTCTATTTTTATGTCTTCTTTCACCTGGAAGTCTTACACCTTCCATTGATTTCATTTTATCAAAAAATTCATTTGAATGCTTATCCCAATCATTACCTGATAACTTGTCAGGAGATATTGCTAATATAAATTCACCACCACTTGGAGGTCCACCATCATTATTATCTTTAGCTGCTGTCTCATAGCTAAAATTGTCACCTACAAGAGCTCCTGCTAGTAATTCGACCATCATGGCTATACCTGAGCCCTTATAGCCTCCAAAGGGCAGCAATACACCTCCATCAGCTATTTCTCCAGGATCAGTAGTATCTTTTCCATCTTTTGTTAAACCAGTACCTAATGGAACTTTGTGACCTTCTCTTTTAGCAACTTGCACTTCACCCATTGCCATTGAAGCTGTAGCCATATCATAAACAACTGGAGTTTTTCCTGGTCGTGGCCATGCAAATGAAATTGGATTAGTTCCAAATAATGGTTTAGTAGCTCCCGCTGGTGCAACAGCAGGCTTGTAAGATGTACATGCAAAAGCAACTAACCCTTGTTCTGCTATCATTTCTGTTTCAGGCCACATAGCAGCCATGTGATGTGAATTATTAATAGCTAAAACTGCTACTCCATTTTCTTTAGCAGCTTTTACTAATTCTGGAATACCTTTGCTTAAAACTACTGGAGCTAAACAATTATTTCCAAAAACTTTTATTACATTAGGTGATATTTTTTTAACTTCAGGTTTACCTTTACCATTTATTTTACCGCTCTTAAGTCCAGTAACATAAGCAGGTAATCTAAATAAACCATGAGATAATGAGCCATCTCTTTCAGCTTTCATTATTAAATCTGAGAGAATAGATGCTGTTTCATCATCACATCCATTAGCTAATAATGTTTTTTTAGCTAGATCAAAGATTTCATCTAAACTAAGGGAAATTGTACTCATCCCTTTATTAGATATTATTTATAACAAAAGATCAATTTTAAATTAACAGCCTTTAAAAGATTTAGACATGTTCTTGATCAAATCAAAATATAAATCTTTGCCTGGTTCTAGAGTTGCTCCTAATGGATCTAAAACACCAGTTTTTATATTCATATCTTTTGCAACTGCTTCTATTATATCAGGGTTAAATTGAGGCTCTGAAAATATACAGCTAACTTTATCATGCTCAATTATTTCTCTAATTTCTGATAGTTGTTCAGCACCAGGCATAACGTCTGTATTAACTGTAAATGCACCGAGTACTGTTACATTAAATCTCTCTTCAAAATATTGATAGGCATCATGAAAAACAATAGATTTAAAATCTTTATTTAGTTCTGATTTCACGCTTTTTAATAGTCCATCGATATCTTTTAACGCTTTGTTTAAATTACTTTTGTAAGTAGAAGCATTTTTTGCATCATTTTCTATTAAATGCTCAACCATTTCATTTAATATTGCTTTTGCATTTTCTGGATCTAACCAAATATGTGGGTCATATTCTCCATGAGCATGGCCTTCATGACCGTGATCATCATGATCATCTTCTTTGTGACCATCTTCTTCATGTTTATGGTCATCGTGATCATCAAAAATATTTCTTTCTCTAAATTTTAATTTGTTTAAGCCTTTTATTTCCATTAACTCAATTTTTTCAGCTTTTTTAGCAATTGATTTTAATGGTTTTTCTAAAAAATTTTCTAACCCTTCACCTACATAAAATATGATATCTGCATCTTGTAACATTTTTGCGTGTGATGGTTTTAAAGCAAAGCCATGAGGCGAAGAATATCCATCAACTATTAAATCAGGTTTACCGATCCCATCCATAAGATAGCTAGCCAGCGAATGTATTGGTTTAATAGATGCAACTACCTTTAGATCAGCATTTGCTGATGTAAATATAGTTAAGAATGATAGTATTGATAAAATAAATGGTATTTTTTTTAGATTTTTCATAGGTTAAGTATTAATTAGTTGTTATATTATAACATTATGTAATAATATAACATTAGAAAGTCAAGCAATTAAATGGGATCAAATAGTAACACGTTAGTAAAATTAAAAAACGCAGGTTATCAGCAGAATGATAAATGGCTTGTAAAAGGTGTATCACTAGAAGTTGAAAAAGGTAAAATTGTAACACTTATAGGTCCTAATGGTTCTGGAAAAAGTACGACAGCAAAAATTGCTTTAGGTATTTATAAAAAAATCGATGGTGAGGTTGAAAAATACACTAACAAAGTTGGATATGTTCCTCAAAAAGTTTCGATAGATTGGACATTGCCACTAAGAGTTAGAGATTTTATGGTCTTAACTGAAAGCATTAAAGAAGAAGCTATAGATGAAGCGTTATCTTTAACTGGTGTAGTACACTTAAAACACAAAAACTTAGGTAATTTATCTGGAGGTGAATTTCAGAGAGTTTTACTAGCAAGAGCTATCTCAAAAAAACCTGATCTATTAGTATTAGATGAACCTGTTCAAGGTGTAGATTTCACTGGTGAAATTGCCTTGTATGAATTGATCAAAAAAATATCTGAAGAACTTAATTGTGGAATTTTATTAATATCACATGATTTACATACTGTAATGAGTGCTACTGACCATGTTGTTTGTCTTAATGGACACGTATGTTGTTCAGGTTCTCCAATAGATGTAGCAAAAAATAATGAGTATAAAGCTTTGTTTGGAGAACAAGCTGCTCAAACACTTTCAATTTATGAACATAAACATGATCATGTTCATTCACATGAAGGAGAAATAAAGAAAAACTAAATGTTTGATGATTTTTTTATAAGAGCTTTAGTTGCTGGAATTGGTGTCGCTTTTGTAACAGGTCCTCTTGGATGTTTTGTTATTTGGAGAAGATTATCATATTTTGGTGATACTCTTTCACACTCAGCTTTGCTTGGTGTTACTATGGCATATTCATTTGAATTTAATATTGCTATTTCAGTTTTTATAATTTCATCTGCGATTGCGTTAATTTTAATTCAACTTCAAAAAAAAACTAATCTACCAGGTGATGCTCTGTTAGGACTGCTAGCTCACTCTTCTTTAGCAGTTGGATTAGTAGTAATTGGATTTTTAGCATTTATTAGATTTGATATTATGGGATTATTATTTGGAGACATACTAGCTGTAACAGTTAATGATATAATTATTATATGGGCAGGTGGTGCATTAATTTTATTGGTATTAAAATTAATTTGGAAACCTTTATTTGCATCAACAGTAAATTACGAACTAGCAGAAGCTGAAGGACTAAACCCTGATAGAGCAAAAGCTATATTTACAATTTTAATGGCTGCAATTATTGCAATTTCTATAAAAATGGTTGGACTGTTATTAATTACTGGAATGTTAATTATTCCAGCTGCAATGGCTAGAAACATATCTGACAATCCACCAAAAATGGTATTATTTTCAATTATTGGAGGCTTATTATCAGTAGTAATAGGACTATTTTCATCATTAGAGTTTAATACTGCATCTGGACCTTCAATAATAACAGCAGCTTTATTTCTATTTATACTTTCATTATTAAAAATAAAACAATCCATTCAATTGAAAAACTAATGGACAACTGGTAAAATATAAAAAATGCAAAAACAACAATACCTTACAAAAAATCAACAAATTGTATTAGATCTTGTAGAAAAATCTTCAGAGCCATTAAAAGCGTATACAATACTTTTTAATGTTCAAAAGAAAGGTATTAAAGCTCCCCTGCAAGTTTATCGAGCATTAGATAAGCTAGTTGAAATAGGAAAAATTCATAAAATTGAGAGTAGAAATGCTTTTATTGCGTGTCACAATTCAAGTTGTCAGGTAGCAAAAGCTACTGCATTTTCAATCTGTGAAATCTGTGAAAAAGTAACAGAAATAAGTAGCGCAGGTCTTTCTAAATACTTGGCTAATTTCAAAGACAAAGATGGTATGAAATATAGTAAATACAATCTTGAGTTTTTTGGATTATGTAAAAAGTGTAGATAAGTTTTTATCTAAAATTTAAATAAAACAAGCTGAAAGGAAAACGTATGTTTATTAAAAAATATCTTAAATGGATAAGCACATTTTTGGTTTTAGTTGGTATTCTATTAACAAATCTAAATATATATCCTTTGAATATATATTTTCATGGATTAGGAGTAGTTGGTTGGACGATTGCAGGATTTGTATCTAAAGACAAAGCAATATTAACTAACTTTGGATTGCAAATACCATTGTTTGTAATAGGAATTTATAAAATTATAATTTAATGAAAAATATCTTGTTTGTTTGTACTGGGAACTCAGCAAGAAGCATTATTGCTGAAGCTATAATTAACAATAATTTTAATAATAAATTTAAAGCCTACAGTGCCGGTAGTAATCCAACAGGTAAAATAAATAGTGATATTAAAAAATTTTTAGAAATGAAAAACTATGATCTGAGCAAAATAACATCCAAAAACTTTGATATTTTTATTAATAGTGAAATTAAAATGGATCATGTGATTACAGTCTGTAATAATGCAAATAACGAAGTCTGCCCTATTTGGCCTAAAAAAGATCAAATTATTCACTGGGATATTGAAGATCCTGTATCTAAATTAATAAATTTAAATGAAAATGAAAAAAATAACATTATCTTAAATACATTTAATGTTATTAACGAAAAAATTAAAAATTGGATAAAAAATGAAGAACAATAATAAAATTTTCTTGGGCGAGTTTATAGGTAGCTGTTTTTTAGTAATGGTTATTGTCGGTTCTGGAATAATGGCTGAAAATCTAACTAATGATAATGCTGTTAGATTATTAGCAAATACAATTGCTACTGGAGCAGGCTTGTTTGTTTTAATAACATCTTTTGCCAATATTTCAGGTGCTCACCTTAATCCTTTTGTGAGTTTATCAATGTATTTAACTAAAAAAATTAAAGGAAAAGAATTATTATCTTATGTTCCTGCACAAATACTTGGTTGCCTTCTGGGAGTTATGTTAGCTAACGTTTTTTTTGAACACAGTATTATTGAATTATCTACAAAAAATAGAGATGGTTTTCATATATTTTTATCAGAAATAGTAGCAACATTTGGTCTTATTTTTATTATTTTTGCTACACTAAAAGATGGTAAAACTACAGTAGCTGCATGTGTTGCTACTTATATATCCGCTGGTTATTGGTTTACTTCATCAACATCATTTGCGAATCCAGCTGTTGCAATTGCTAGAACATTTACAGATTCATTTACTGGCATTAATTATTTAAATACACCAACTTATATATTTGCTGAACTACTGGGTGCTATTGTCGCTCTGTATATAATCAAGCGATTAATCAAGTAAATACAACTCTGCTAAGAATTTTAAAGTTATTAAAGTAGACATTAATCTTAATTAGTTTAGATATTGGCGAATCCCCGTACAGATTCCCAAAAGAAATAAATTTAAAGATAGTAAATCTTTCCTTCACAGATTACATAGATCTTAAGTCATGAATCAATAGGAACCGAAAACAATAATATAAAGGAGAAAAAAAATGGAAATGACTTTAATTTATACCATCATAGGCTTTGCCCTTGCTGGTTATAGCGTAATCGCTAACGACTCAATTCAAACACTAGGTACATTTATAGCTTCAAAAAAGAAGTGGTTTAAATGGTATACTCTTGCAGGATCTGCATCAGCTGTAATGATTATTGCGTTAGCATGGGGATGGTATGCGTATGATGGTGATATTTCTTATGGAAGATTAACTAGAATACCTTATCAAGAAATTCAATGGTATCATGCAGTAGCACCTGCAATACTGTTACTATTAACAAGAATAGGAATACCAGTATCTACTACTTTCTTAGTTCTTTCAGCATTTGCTTCAACAGTTGTGCTTGAAAAAATGTTGTTAAAAAGTGTAGTTGGCTATGGTTTAGCAGCAATGGTTGCTTATATTGCTTGGATAGTAGTATCAAAATTTATAAACGAAAAGTTAGATGAAGTTGATGAAAAATATATTGGCTTTTGGAGAAATGCAGTATGGATTTCGTCTGGTTGGTTGTGGTGGGTTTGGTTATCTCACGATGTAGCTAACATTGCAGTATATCTGCCTAGACAGTTAGATTTAACATTGCTTTTAATTGTAATGGCTTATTTTACTTCATTGTTATTTTACATTTTCTATATTCAAGGAGGACCAATTCAAAAAGTCGTTCTTGAAAAAACAGGAACAAGATATGCAAGATCAGCTACCATTATTAATGTGATTTATGCCGGTGTCTTATTCTACTTTAAGGAACTAAACGATTTACCAATGTCAACAACATGGGTATTTGTTGGTTTATTATGTGGAAGAGAACTTGCAATTTCAACAATGAACAAAGAGTATAAGTTTAAGTATGTCTTCCCATTAATTGGTAAAGACTTTCTTAAAATGATCTTTGGATTAAGTGTTTCTGTTGGAATTGTTTTAGCAATTCACTATATAATTATTCCAAATAATTGGTTTTAAATAAGTCTTAATGGTCGTGTTAATCTATTTAACACGGCCATAAACATCTTGATATCTAACGATATCAGTTTCTTTTAGTATAGATCCAACTTGTGCTTCAATAATTTTTACTGGTTTTTTATATGGATTTTCTATTCTATGGATTGCACCTAATGGAATAAAAATAGTTTCATCGGGTTTCATTGTAAAATATCTTTTATTTAAGGTAATTTTAGGTTTACCATGAGTAACTACCCAGTGCTCAGCTCTGTGATGATGTTTTTGAAGACTTAATATACCTTTTGGTTTTACATATAATTCTTTTATCAAGAATTCTTTACCATTAAATAGATTTACATAACTACCCCAAGGTCTATGAAATACATTCTTCTTTTTATAATAATGTCTTTTATTTCTTCCATACATTTTACAGATTTCTTTCCAAGAACCTAAATCAGACCAAGGAATATCTAATTTGATAGCGTTTATATCTTTAGTTTTTTCTAATATTGCATAGTCAAAAGACTTAGCTGTTGCTTTAGTAAATGCTTGTTTGTTTAAATAATACACATTACTTTTATATTTTGCTTTTGTTACAGCTTTGTTACAGTTTCGATAAATATTTGGTTGGTATTTCTTGAAATTATTAATTATTGAGTCTTTTCTCAAATAAAACATTCCAGAATTCCAATAACCCTTTTTACTTATTATTTTTTTAGCTTTAGCCTCTTTTGGTTTTTCTACAAATCTAGTTACTTTGTTGTTTGTAGTTAAAAAATAACCAAATTCACTAGAAGGCATTGTGGGTTTAATTCCAAATATAAAGATATTATTTTGAGTGAGTTTCTTTTGATTTTTTTTAATAGCTTTATTAAATAATCCAACCTTCTCTATCAAATGATCAGCAGCCAAGAACATTAAAGGTTGTTCGTTTGGAATATCTTTAATTAATGCCGTACTTAAAATAGCTGGTGCTGTATTTTTTTTTGCTGGTTCTAAAACTATTTTATATTTTCTTATTTTGTGTTTCTTTAAGTGTTGTTTAACTTGTCTTAAATATTTTGCATTTGTGCTTATAATTGGTGCATCAAATATAGATGCTTTTACTCTCTCCAGAGTTTTGCCTAACAAAGTCCAATTACCAAAGTTTATAAATTGCTTTGCTTGATGTTTTTTTTGCTTAGGCCAAAGTCTTGTTCCAGCACCCCCGCAAAGAATTACAGGTCTTATTTTCATTAAATATCTGCGTAAGTTTTTACTTCGTTTTTACCACCTGGATGAGTTGGAGCACCTAAATAAGCCGGTCCAACAGTTTGTGCGTATTTCCAAAGTGTTCCATTTCCAAAGTTAATTTTCTTTGGTTTCCATTTCTTTCTTCTCTTAGCTAATTCTTTTTTTAGTTAAACGAACATTAATTGTCCCCTTCTTCGCATCTAAATCAATTATATCTCCGTTTCTTAGTAAAGCTATTGGTCCACCTACAGATGCTTCAGGTCCAACATGTCCAATACAAAAACCTCTTGTAGCCCCAGAAAATCTTCCATCTGTTATAAGTGCAACTTTTTCTCCTTTACCTTGACCGTAAATTGCTCCTGTTGTTTGAAGCATTTCCCTCATACCAGGTCCACCTTTTGGTCCTTCGTATCTAATAATTATAATATCACCGTCTTTATATTTTCTATTTTTAACAGCTTTGTAAGCTGCTTCTTCAGTATCAAAACATCTTGCTCTTCCAGTAAATTGCAATCTTTTTAAACCAGCAACTTTAACAATTGCACCTTCTGGAGCTAAGTTTCCTTTCATTCCAACAACACCTCCATCTTTAGATAAAGGATTGTTGTATTTTCTCATTACTTTTTGCTTAGAATTAAACTTAACATTCTTTAAATTCTCTTTCATAGTTTTGCCTGTAACTGTCATGCAATTTCCGTGAATATATCCACCATCCATTAAAGTTTTAAGCAACATAGGAACTCCACCTGCTTTCCACATATCTTTTGCTACATACTTTCCACCAGGTTTTAAATCTGCAAGATAAGGAGTTCTTTTAAATATTCTAGCAACATCCATTAAATCAAATTTAATACCAATTTCATTTGCAATAGCAGGTAAGTGTAAAGCGGCATTTGTTGATCCACCTGTTGCAGCAACAATTGTTGCAGCATTTTCTAAAGCTTTTCTTGTTACAATATCTCTTGGTCTAATATTTTTTGCCAATAAATTCATTACTGCTTTTCCACTAGCTAAAGCATATTTGTCTCTTCTATTG
>CACJRJ010000001.1 GCA_902595725.1 uncultured Pelagibacteraceae bacterium | reverse complement strand
TTCAACACCAATATATAATTTTGGTCCACCTGCAACCCTAAAAGCTTGGTCTGACCTTGCCGCGAGAGTAAAATCAACTTTTAAATATTCTGAAGATGGAAAACAAATAGGACTTTTAGAAAGCAAAAAAGTCTACTTAGTAATTACTTCTGGCGGAACAAGGGTAGGAAGTAAAGAGGATTATTTAAGTCCTTGGCTTAAACATGTGCTAAATTTTTTTGGAATTAAAAATATTCAAACGATTTCAGCAGATCAAATGTCAATCGATTATGAAGGATCAATAAAAAAAGCTGAAGAACAAATAAGTAAAATAACTTAAAATTATTTTTTTTCTGGCTTAGTGAATACTATTAAGATCACTCCAATTATAATTACGATCCCACCAATAAATAATTCTTTGGTTGGTTCTTCTCCTAAAAGAAAAATTGCAGCTAATAATCCGGTTGGTGGTATACCCATAGTTACTATAGGGAGAACTTTGTATAATGGATTTCTTTTTAAAACATAATAAAAACAACCATAAGTTATTGGTTGCATAATAAATCCTAGGTAAATGGCTATCATCCAACTTTCAAAACTTGCATTTTTAAAGTAGTCGATTGTATTTCCATCAAATGTAGCAGAAAGCCCAATTAATATTGGTCCAGAAAATAAACCTAACCAAGCAACAAGTGCTAATGGATTTATTTCTTTACTTAATGGTTTTACCAAAACTTGTCCTAAAGCCCAAACACCAGATCCTATAATTGTTAATGATACACCAAGAACTTTATCATCTAAATTAGGAGATCCAGTTAAAATATATACACCAAAAAATGCAATAGCTATTCCTATTAAAGCCCTCACTGTTGGTTTTTCTTTAAGCATGAAGTATGCAAATAAAACTCCAAAAGGAACTTCAGTTTGAACAAGCAAAACTGCTGCTGAAGCATCAATTAAATCTAAACCAGTGTATGTGATACTATACTGTATTGTATTTGCTATTAGAGAAGCGAAAAAAATTTTTTTAAGATAACCTCTTGGTATTGGAAACCACCAAACCAAAAGTAATGCTACAAAAGTAAATCGCAATCCCATCAATAGAAATGGAGGCAAATACTCCATAGCAGGTTTTGCGATAACAAAACCAAATCCTAAAAAAATTGGAACTAAGGCAGCGATTAAAGAATCTCGAAGCGTCAAAGATTAAATTTTCTTTTTAAATGTCTTAATTTACCTTCTGTACTATCAAAATCTATGTAACAACCTTGTAGAAATCTTTTTCCTTCTTTTGGATCATACTTGGTTCTTCCGTGTAAAACTCTATAATTATCCATCATCATAAGATCTTTCGGAGTTAATTTAAATTCTATTCTATTTTTTTCAGAGTTATATAAATCAGATAATTTTTTTCTTGCCTTATAATATAAATCTAATTTATTTTTTTCTAACACTGGCACATAGTCTAGCCTTGGACTAAATCTTACTTGCTTAAATTGTTTATTATCATCTAAATGAATTAATTCAGACCAATCTTCTAACATTACACTTTTGTCAGTAAATTTAAATCTAACTTTTACTTCGGAAAGAATTTTATAAAATTCAGGATTATCTTTTTTAAGATTTTCAGTTACAGTGTATCCGTCTACAAGTGTTGAAAAACCTCCCTTAACTTCATTTTCAATACAATGTAATAGCTGAATACAAGGCACTGGATTTCTGTAAGGATTATCAGTATGTGGACTTAAATGTAATGTTGTATAAGCTAAATCATTTGGATTTGATTTAGATTTAACATTGAAATGCTCTCCAAAGTTAGTCCTTCTTACACTACCAATTGAATTTGCAAATTTAACAATATAATTATTTTCTGTAGGGACATTTTTTATAACAACAAAACCAAATTCATAAAATGAAACTAACAAATCATACATTTCTTTTGATTCAAAAAAACCTTCTTTGTATTCAAAATTTTTTATATTTTTTAAAGTAGAGTCCCATTTTTTTTTGGGAATTGATTTAATTACAGTATCTTTATTTGAAAATTCAGATTCGAGTTTACTTATATCGAGCTTAGAGTTTACTCCATCATTAAAATCAACTTCAAGAAAACCATTTTTTATCTGAGCTTTTTTTATAATTATTTCACCATTCATTGTTGATGGATCAAACAATCTTTGTTGTGTGCCTTTGTCTAAAAATTCATCTCCATCAACTCTTTCCCTTAACCAAAAAGGGTGAATCTCTTGAACTGATTCACCATTATTAAAGAAAACTTTATTTTCGTTTAGTTCAATTTTCATAAGATTTTTTGAGGATTATTTAAAATTTAGCTTTAATCAAGATAAATAAGATAGTATGTGATTGTTGCCATGGATCAATTAAACAAAAAAGAATTCAGATATTATGCTAATTTTTTAAATCAATTAGCAAGGGACATGACTAAGTTTTATAATTTAAAGCTAAACAAGCCCTTTAAACCTATAAACAAAAGCAGAGGGAAGGGTTACGACCCAGTGACCAAAGCAGACAGAGCTTTTGAAAAATTTATAAGATCTAAAATTCAAAAGAAATTTCCTAAACATGAAATCATCGGAGAAGAATTTGGTCGAAAAAAATCTAAAAGTGATTTCACATGGGTAATTGATCCAATTGATGGAACTAGATCATTTGTAATTGGTAATCCAACTTGGAGCAATTTAATTGCATTAAATTATAAAGGAAACCCAGTAGTTGGATTAGCTAATTTTCCAAAATTAAATAAGTATTATTTAAATATTTCAAAAAATAATGCTTATGTAATTGAAGGAGGAAAAAAAAGAAAACTCTCAGTAAATAAAAAAGTTACTTTTAAAAATATTAAAGTTGCAGGAGCGTTTCATGGTTGGCTTTCATTAAAGAAACAAAGTAAAATTCCTAAAGTTTTAAAACTTATGCAGTTTCCATGTTTTGATGCATTGAGCTATGCTCACTTTTGCGAAGGAAAAATTGATATAGTCCTTCAATGTCAAAATAAAATATGGGATGTGCATGCTCTCATTCCTATAATTTCTGCAGCAGGTGGAGTAGCAACTAATTGGAACAATGGTGAAGCCAAACACGGAGGTAGCATTTTAGTTTCAGCAAACAAAACTATACACAACAAAATGTTAAAACTTTTAAAGCCAGCGCTTTAAATAATGAAAGTAATTATTTTACAACATATAAGCATAGAAGATCCTGGATACATTAAAGATTTAATGATTAAGGATGGCGCTGAATTAACTACTATCGAGTTAGATGAAGGTCAAAAAATACCATCTGATTTATCAAAGTTTGATGCAATGTTTTGTATGGGTGGTCCAATGGATACCTGGATGGAAAAAGATTATCCATGGTTAATTGAAGAGAAAAAGGCAATTAATGAATTTGTTGTTTTTTTAAAAAAACCTTACTTAGGATTTTGTTTAGGATGTCAGTTGCTAGGAGAAATTACAGGAGGCAAAGTTGTAAAATCTAAAAATCCTGAAATTGGAATGTTAGATATAAATTTTTCCGAAAATAAAAATAATGATTTATTGTTTTCTAAATTTCCAGAAAAAATTAAATCACTCCAATGGCACTCTTATGAGGTTCAAGAATTAGAAAAGAATAAAGACATAACTTTAATTGCTTCATCCCCAGAAACAAAATATCAAATCTTTAAGTATAAAAATCATGCTTATGGAATTCAATTTCATATAGAAATTAAAAAAACCACAGTTAGCGAATGGGGATGTGTTCCTGAATATAAATCTGCTCTAGAAAAACAGCTTGGAGAAGGGGCGCTAGATAAATTTGATAAGGACTCCCAAACTCATATGTCCAGTATGAACGAATATTCTAAAATTTTATATGAAAATTTCAAAAAATTAGTGCAATAATTCTTCTTTAGTTTCTCTAATTATTAAGCTAGATTTTTAAAATAAATAATTAGGAGGGGAAATGAAATCTAAAAATTTGGTCAAATTTTTGATAGCTATTTTATTTGTTTTTTCATCTACACAAACATTTGCAAATACAATTAAATGGTCAATGCAAGGAGATAGTTTAACACTTGATCCACATGCTCAAAACGAAGGACCAACAACAATGGTATCAAGACAGATATATGAAGCTTTAGTTACTAGAGGTTTAGATATGTCTATTGGACCACAACTAGCGGAAAGCTGGGAAGCTACAACACCTAAGACTTGGAAATTTAATCTTAGGAAAGATGTAAAGTTTAGCGACGGAACACCTATGACATCAGAAGATGTTGTATTTAGTATCTTGAGAGCTCAACAACGTACATCAGACTTTAAAGAATATATAAGCACTATTACATCAGTAAAAGCAACTGACGCTTATACAGTTGAAATTCAAACAAGAGAACCAAATCCGATTCTTTTGAACCAATTGTCAAATATATTCATAATGTCTAAAAAATGGTGTGAGAAAAATTTTGCAATGGCTCCACAAAACTGGGATGCAGGACAAGAAACATTCTCTGCAACTAACTCAATGGGGACGGGACCATTTAAAATTACTTTAAGAGAGCCTAATACAAAAACCGTTTTTAAAAAGAATACTAAATGGTGGGGTGAAGTTGAACATAACATAACTGAGATACACTTACTTCCAATTAAAAATGCCGCAACTAGAGTTGCTGCACTATTATCTGGAGAGTTAGATGTTGTAACAGATGCTCCAGTTCAAGATTTAGATCGTATTAGAGCATCGGGTGCTCATAAAGTTCAAAGTACTCCACAGATGCGTACAATCTTTTTAGGAATGGACCAAGCTGCTGACCAACTTAGAACTGGTAATACTGGTGATAACCCATTTAAGAAAAAAGAGGTTAGACAAGCACTTTATCAAGCAATTGATATAGAGGCGATTAAGAAAAAAGTTATGAGAGGTTTAAGTGAGCCTGCAGGAATAATTACTTTCCCAGGAGTTACTGGATACACTAAAGAACTTGATGAAAGATTACCTTACGATGTTGATGCTGCAAAGCAGTTATTAGCTGACGCGGGTTATCCAGATGGTTTTGAAGTAGAACTTAGATGTCCTAATGACAGATATGTAAATGACGAAGCAATTTGTACAGCTGTTGTTGGAATGTTAGGAAAAATTGGTGTTAAAGTAAGTTTATTTGCTCAAACTAAAAGTAAACACTTTAAGGAACTTAAAGATAACCAAGGAGACTTTTATATGCTAGGTTGGGGTGTTCCTACTTTAGACAGTCACTATGTATTTCATTACTTATATGAAACTGGCGCAAGCTGGAACAAAGTTAACTTTAGCGATGCCGAAGTTGACGCTGCAATTAGAGTAATGGAAGGTGAAGTTAATCTAGAGAAAAGAAATGCTGCAATAGCAAATGCTTGGAAAATTGTAAAAGATAATATTGCTTATCTACCTTTACACCACCAAGTAATTTCTTGGGCATCAAAAAGAAGTGTTGATGTTCCTATAAGACCGAATAATGAACCATTATTCCGTTTTTCTAACGTAAGATAAATTAATCTTTTACAAGCCCTTTTTTATAAAAGGGCTTGTAAGTAAAAATTTTCATAAGTTGATAAAATATTTTTTTAAGCGACTGATACAATCCGCGATGGTGATGCTTGTCGTTGCCTTTGTTTCTTTTTCACTATTTAATTTTGTAGGAGATCCGATCAATAATATGGTTGGAGAAGAAACATCAGATGAGGAAAGAGCAGAACTTAGAGAAACTTTAGGACTACTAGATCCTATACATATTCAGTTTTCTAGATTTGTTGTTAATGCTTCGAAAGGTAATTTTGGTATCTCTTATCAATTAAAAAGACCAGTTTCAGAGTTAATTTCTGAAAGACTACCAGCAACAATTGAGCTTGTTTTAATCTCAGCTTTAATCGCTTTAGTATCTGGGACTTTATTGGGTGTTTATACTGGCATAAATAGGAAAGGTTTTTTGAGTGACATAATATTAGCTATTTCTTTACTAGGCGTCTCACTCCCCACATTTGTAATAGGTATATTATTTATTTATCTTTTTGCAGTAATTTTAGGAATACTACCATCTTTTGGCAGAGGAGAAGTTGTTAGTCTTGGGTATTGGACCACAGGTTTTTTAACTTTGTCTGGATTGAAAGCTATAATTCTTCCTTCTGTAACTCTAAGCCTTTTTCAAATGACTTATATCATTAGACTTGTTCGAGCAGAAATGATGGAAATATTGCAAACAGATTATATTAAATTTGCAAGAGCAAGAGGGATAAGTGAAAAAAGTATTCATTATAAACATGCGTTAAAAAATGGATTAATACCTGTAATAACAATTGCCGGAATAAATATTGGAACCTTAATTGCATTTTCAATAATTACAGAAACTGTTTTTCAATGGCCAGGTATGGGATTTTTATTCATCCAAGCTGTTCAATTCGTAGATATACCAATTATGTCTGCGTACTTAGTATTTATAGCGTTTGTTTTTGTAATGATAAATTTCATTGTAGATATTTTATATTATTTCATTGACCCAAGAATTAGAGTTAAAGCGGAGGCAGTAAGTGGATAATAAAAATTTAACATTATTTAATAGAATTAAAGATAGTGATATTTATTTCAGCTTTATAAAATCACCTACCGCTGTACTTTCTACTTTAATATTAATTATAATTTTCTTTTGTTCTTTTTTTGTTGAATTAGTAACACCATATAATCCATTCGATCCATCATCATTATCTTTAATGGATGCATTTACTCCACCTTCGTGGACCGAGGATGGTCTTGCTAAATTTATTTTAGGAACTGACGGTCAAGGAAGAGATATGTTAGCCACAATTCTTTATGGATCACGAATTTCTTTAATTGTAGGTTTTTCGGCAGTTATATTTGCTTTAGTTTTAGGAGTAGGTTTAGGACTAAGCGCAGGATATTTTGGTGGAAAATATGAAATGATTGTTATGAGATTAACAGATGTACAGTTAACGGTACCAAGTATTTTAATGGCACTCTTGGTTGACGGAATTGCTCGTGGAATTATTTCAAGAGAATTACATGATGAAATGGCAATTTATGTTTTAATTTTTGCAATTGGAATTTCTGAGTGGCCTCAGTTCGCAAGAGTATCAAGAGCTGCAACTTTGGTAGAAAAAAATAAAGATTATGTTTCTGCTTCAACAATTATTGGTGTTTCAAACATAATTATTATGTTTAAGCATATTTTACCAAATATAATGAGGCCAGTTCTAGTAATCGGAACAATAGGACTTGCACTTGCAATAATTGCAGAAGCAACTTTAAGTTTTTTAGGAGTAGGCGTTCCTCCTACAACACCTTCATTAGGTACATTAATTAGATTAGGAAATGATTTTTTATTTTCTGGTGAATGGTGGATTACTTTTTTTCCAGCAATATTTTTAGTAATATTAGCATTTTCAATTAATCTTTTAGGAGACTGGATGAGAGATACTCTTAATCCAAAACTTAACTAATGACATTTTTAAAAATAAACAATTTAAGTGTTAACTATGAAATGCGAAGAGAAACAGTTTATGCAGCTAAAAAAGTAAATATAAATGTTGAAAAAGGTGAAATACTAGGTTTGGTTGGAGAATCTGGATCAGGAAAAAGCACTGTTGGTAATGCAATAATTAATCTTATAGATGAACCAGGCAAAGTATCTGGTGGATCAATTATATTAGATGGAACTGATATTTATCAAAACCCAGAGAGTATTCTTAAATTAAGAGGAAAAAAAATAGGTCTTATTTTCCAAGACCCTCAAACTTCTTTAAATCCTATACTTACAATAGGCGAACAACTAATTGAAACAATACAAACTCATTTAAAATTAAATACAGAAGAGGCAGAAAATAAAGCTATTAACTTATTAAAAGAAGTAGGAATAAAAGATGCTGAAACTAGATTTAATAATTATCCTCATCAGTTTTCAGGAGGTATGAGACAAAGAGTTGTTATTTCATTGGCTCTTTGCTGCGAACCTGAACTTCTTATCGCTGATGAACCAACTACTGCTCTTGATGTTTCAATACAATCTCAAATTTTAGATTTAATTAAAAGATTAACCAAAGAGAGAAATTTGGCAGTAATATTAATTACTCACGACATGGGAGTTATCTCTGAAACAACAAACAGAGTAGCAGTAATGAAAAATGGAGATTTAGTTGAAATAGGACCTACGAAAGAAATATTAACAAAACCTAAAGAGATTTATACAAAAGCACTTGTAAGCTCAGTTCCTCCTACAAATAAAAAAATAGAGAGATTTAAAATTATTGAAAAGGAAAACAAAACTCAAGGTGAAACTAATATTAAAATTTTAAATAGATGGACAAAAAAAGATATTATTGATCAGGACTTAGTTAAGGTTAAAAATTTATGCAAAACATTTGATGATAATTTTTTTACAGAAAGCACTAAAAACTCCGTAATGGCCGTTGACGATGTATCATTTAATATTAAAGAAGGCGAGTCTTTTGGACTAGTTGGCGAAAGCGGAAGTGGTAAATCAACAATAGCCAAAATGATTGTTAATTTATATAGCCCAAGCGCTGGAGATATTGATTTTGATAATGTTTGTATAACAAAAATTAAAAGTAATAAAGAAATGATGAAATTTAGAAAACAAATCCAAATGATATTTCAAGACCCTTATTCATCATTAAATGGAAGATTAAAAGTTAAAGATATAATTGCAGAACCTATAAAACTTCATAACCCTTCAATAAGCTCTAGAGATATAGATACTTATATATATGATTTATTAGAATCTGTTGAATTAACTCAACAATCAGCAGAACGTTATCCACATGAATTTTCTGGAGGTCAAAGACAAAGAATTTCAATTGCAAGAGCACTTGCAACTCAACCAAGACTTCTTGTTTGTGATGAACCAACTTCTGCTCTAGATGTTAGTATTCAAGCACAAATATTAAATTTATTAAAAGATTTACAAGAGCAATTAAATTTGACAATATTATTTATTAGTCACGATTTGCCTGTTGTAAGACAAATGTGTGATCGAATAGCAGTACTAAAAAATGGTAAGCTTTGTGAGATATCAAAAACTGAAGAGTTATTTAAAAACCCATCACACGATTATACTAAAGAACTACTTACGTTAATGCCAAAAATTGAATCAATTTATAACTAATGAAAAAAATATTAATAATTTTAACGTTTAGCTTATTAGCTTCAAGTAATCTATTTGCTGATACTGAGAGTTCTAAACTAAATAAATTTAATCAGTGGCTTTCTGAAAATGGATATCATCAATATATAAACTTGGAACAAAACCCAGTATGCAAAGAAGAACCAAAGTATAGTCAAGCTTGGTATTTACAAAATTGTGATAAATTTCAAGGATCCAACAATCTAGATATAAAGATTAAAAATAAAGCATTATCAGCCACCAATATTGCCTATCATTCAAACCCGAACAGAGACTCTCTAATTTATTATTTATGGAAATACTCCTATAGAGATAGAAGTTCACATTTAAAAGAGTTTAAACCTACAAATAATTCCTACGATTTTAAATTCAACTTAATTGAAGATAAATTTTTAAAAAAGCAAATGAAAACTAAAGGCATCCTTAGTTATTTGTATTATCAGGATGGCGAAGTACTGATTGATGAATTTTCTCCCAAAGAAAGATTAGGAGAGTTTTTAAATAATGAAACAAAATTTTATTCAATGTCTATGGGTAAGTCAGTAACTTCTTATATACTAGGTCATGCGATATGTGAGGGCTATATTGATGGAGTTGATGCAAGAGTAAATGACTGGCCTGTAATAAAAGATTCGCTTTATCATGATCAAAAATTAATTAATTTTTTAAATATGAATACTGGCGATCAAAAATATATCGATGAATTTGAAGATGGTACAAGTAAATTAGGCGCATATGAAGATAGGGATATTGCAACAACCATGCGCTTACACTTTAACAACAAAAATACAAAAAAATCTAAGGATATATATAATTACAATGGATTTGTTACTCAATTAATTTTGAACTATATAAAATTTAAAACTGGTGAGGATTATGAAAAACTCTATAAAAAGATTTTTAATGATAAAATAAAGATCAAACATAGTATTCTTTATGGTTTTACCAGTAGTGCAGAACAATTTGGAAATGGACATCCAAATATAAGCGCTACAAGATTTGACTATCTTAGAATAGCAAAAGCTATGATGGATGATTATCAGAATGATACTTGTGTTGGAAAATATTTAAAAGAAATTTATAAAAGAAGAATATCTAAATCTAACAGAGATAAAAATGAACCTGCATTTAATCGTTCTAAAACTTATGGAGGTCAATTTCATATGGATTATCCAGGATTAAAAGATAAGATTGTCTTTGGCATGAATGGTTATGGTGGACAAGCCATTTTAATTGATATGGAAAATTCAAGAATAGTAGTTCTTAACTCACTTCATTATAATAATACTAAATATAAATATAATCATAAAAAAATTTTATTTGATCCAATTAAAAAAGGGAAATAGATTTTTAGTAAAAAAAGTAAGGAGGAAAAATGCCAATGTTTAAACCAATATTAGAAAATGAAGCTACAGGAAAAGTAAAAGAAATTTTTGATGAGATAAAAAATACAAGAAAAATTACTGAAGTTCCAAATTTTTGGAAATATATTGCAAATAGTCCAGAAACTTTAGAAAGAATTTGGAATTCAACTTCACAAGTCATGAAACCAGGTGCATTAGATGCTGCAACGAAAGAATTAATTTATGTTGCTGTTTCAATGACAAACAGTTGTGAGTATTGCACCAAATCTCATACAGCTGCCGCAAAGAAAAAAGGTGCAACGGATGAGATGATTAAAGAAATGATTGACGTTATGGGTATCGCTAATCAGAATAATAAATTAGTAGAAGCTTATGGTGTTGAAGTTGATGAAATTTATAAGTAACTAATCTATTGGATAGTTCCAAGCATCGCCACCAACAACTTTTGATATTGCAGAGAAATCTTTTGTATCATTTCCTTCTTCACAAAATTTATCATAAATTTCCAAAGCCATTTTTGCAAGTGGAGTAGAAGCATTTACTTGTTTTGCACATTCATTTGCTAATTTTAAATCTTTATTCATCATACCTGCAGAAAATCCTGGTCGATAATTATTATTTGATGGTGTTCCATCAATTAAACCAGGCAAAGGTGGATAAACAGAAATAGGCCAACTATTTCCTGATGCATTTTTCATAATTTCATGAACCTTTTTAATATCTATATTTAGTCTTTTGGCTAACATTAAAGACTCTGAGGCTGCAATCATTGTAATTCCTAAAGACATGTTGTTACAAATTTTTGCTCCATTACCACTACCAAGATCTCCAGCATGGAATATATTTTTTCCCATTAATTTTAATAAAGGAAGAGCAATATCAAAAGCTTCTTTAGTTCCACCTACCATGATATTTAAAGTTGCTTTTTCAGCACCCATGACTCCACCACTAACGGGAGCATCGACCATTTTAATTCCTTTTTCTTTAGCTTTTTTTCCAATTTCAATTGAAGTTTGAATATCAATTGTAGAACAATCAATAAGAAGACAGTTTTTAGAAACTTTATTAATTATACCTTTCTCTCCTAAATAAACTTCTTTTGAATTCTTACCCTCAGGGAGCATTGTAATCACAGTTGTTACTTCATTTGTAATTAAATCATCTAAATTTTCTACAACTTTTAATTTTTTTTCTCTAGCTTTTTCAATCATGTTTTTTGAAACATCAAAGACTTTAACTTTTTTTCCTGCTTTAACTAAATTATTTGCCATTGGGTTTCCCATATTACCGACCCCAATGAACGCTATTAGTTCAGACATATTTTTCTCCTTCTATTAAATTTAATTTACTTTTCCTAGTAAATTTACAATTAAGACACCTGTTATAATTAAAATAATTCCAATTAAACCATATACGTTAGGCATTTGATTATATTTAATAATTCCAAAAATTAGTATTGATGCAACTGTAACCGCACTGTAAGTAGCGTAGGCAAAACCAACTGGTATTGCTGACATTCCTTTTGCGAGTGAAAACATAGTTACACACATTAAAAGTATACAAGCAACAGAGGGTGTTAATTTTGAAAATCCATCTGATATTTTTGCAAAACTATTTGCTGCTATTCCACAGGATATTGCAATGAATAAAAAAATATATCCAGTAAGAGGCTTCATTTAATTGGCTTTTCCTAACAAGTTTACAATTAAAACACCAGCTATAATCAAAGCAAGACCTATCATAGTATAAAGATCAGGAATTTGTTTGAATTTATACATTCCTACAATTGTTGTTGCTATAATACAAAGTCCCGCGAATGAAGCATAAGTTATTCCAACAGGGATTGTTTTCATAACAAGAGATAAAGTGTACATACATCCAACAATAGTTATCGCAGTTATAATGCTTGGCAATAATATCGTGAAACCTTGCGCACCTTTAGCAAAACCATTTGATGCAGTTCCTAAAACAACCGCAACAATTAAAATTATATAAGCTGATATATTAGTCACAACTAAAGATTATTATTAATTAGTAATTTTATCTACAAATTTTTTTGTTGGTGGACCTACAACTAGAGATGTAATTATTGCTATTGGTAAACTTACTGACCATGCTTTAAAAAATCTTTGAGCATATTCACTATCCATTCCAGTATTAATATATGTAATAATTAAGGTCATAAACAAGCTCATTCCAAAACCCATAATTAAAATAAAAATAAAATTAGAATATTTTTTTTTTAACATTATTTTTTAGACCAATTTATAGCATCTTCCATTCTATCATCTCCCCAAAAAATCTCATTATTTACAATAAATGATGGACTGCCAAAAACTTTATTGTTACGTGCACTATCCGTATTTGCTAAAAATTCTTTTTCTATTTCTTTGGAATTTGCATTTAAAATTACTTTATCTTTATCTAGTTTTAGTTCAGAACATATTTCAGAAATATTAGGTTCTACCGCAGGCTCTTTATTTTCTTGAAACCATCTTTTATAAGTGAGCCTTACATAATCAACTCCCCAATCTTCTTTTAAACCAAGTATTGCAAGTTTATTTGCTAGGTCAAATTGAGTTAATGGATACGGAACAGGAGTTTTTGCAGAAAAACCATAACCTTCTGCTCTTCTTTCAATATCTCTCCACATGTAATCAACTTTACTTTTTTTATCATCTGGAAAAGGATGGTTATTCATTTCATTCATTATTACTCTTACACTGAATGGTTTCCAATTAAATTTTACGCCATGTTTTTTTTCCATATCTAAAATTCTTGTTACAGAAAGATATGTGTATGTACTTCCAATAGAAAAATAAAAATCAATATTGCTCATTTAACTTAAAACACATCTAGCTGTAATTTTATTACCGTCATGATCACGGACATAACCATAATAATTTCCATCCGATCTTAATCCTGGAGCTCCTTCATCAACAGCACCATTTTCTATTGCTGTTTTATGAAATTTATCTACCGCCTCTTTCGTTTGAGCTGCCAAAGCAACCATTGTACCATTTCCTGCATTAGCATTTTCTTTATTGTGAGGTTTTGTAATATAAAATTTTGCTCCATCATCTTCACTAAAACCATATCCAATATATCTTTCTGTTACGGTAACTCTTTTCATTTTAAGATGATTTAATATAGCATCGTAAAACTTACTTGATTTTTCAAGATCATTAGTACCGACCATTACAAAACCAATTGCTTTATTCATTAACAATCTTTATTTAGGCATTGGCGTTGCGCCAGTTTCTAAAGCAATTATCTTACCATCTTTATACTTATAAACTGCCATTACAGCCTCAACATTTCCATCATCAAATGTAACGAATGCATGGTGAATACCAACTTCATTATTTTCATAAACAATTCTTGTTTTATCTTGTTTAATGTCACCGCTCATCGCCCATTTGATTACATCAGCTTTGCTTAAAGAATTACCTGATTTGTGCATTGTAAATTTAAAATCATCATGCAAAAGTTCATTCATAGCTGCTTCATCTTTATTTGTCATTGCAGCACTGTATTTTTCTAAAATAGACATATTATTTTGCTCCTTTAATTATTATTACATTTCCGACAGAGTTATCTAACCGTATCTGTCTTACTGGTTTATATTCTTCAGAATTGTAAAACTCTAAAGCTTTTTCGTAAGAGGGAAATTTAACAACGACGGTTCTTGGGAGTTTCCACTCACCCTCAACGCATTCGTAATCTCCGCCTCTTACCAAATATTCTCCTCCATATTTAGCAACTATCCCTGAAGCTTTTGCTACATAATTTTTATATTCTTCAGGGTTAGTTATTTCGATTTGAAATATTGCATATCCAGTCATTTTTATTAATCCTTATAGATTAACTTTACTCAATTCATACATTTCAACAACTTCGATACATTCATCAAAAATAGGTTTTGCAATAGGGTTATTGCCTGAAGCAAACTTCTTCATTTCTTCTTCATTATGAACCGAGACTTTAAACATAACATAACTTTTATCTGGTCCTATTCCAGGAACTGTTTTTTCAACATGAGCAACAGTTTTTCTTACTGCCATTCCCTCATCTGATTGCATAAATCCCATGAATTTTTCAAATTTTCCTTCACCAGATTTAATTCTTGCTATTGCAAGCATTTCTTTTACCATATTTACTCCTTTCTTTTTTATCAAAAAATTATTTTATTAATTTTAATTTGATAATGTAACAACTTTGTTACATAACAGATATGTGTTATTTATATCCAACTAGGAAATGGTAAGCCTTTTTCTTCTAAAAATTTTTTATTAAACATCTTAGAGTTGTATTTATCTGATTTATCGCAAAGAATAGTCACTATAGTTTTTCCTGGTCCAAGTTCTTTCCCTAATCTTATTGCTCCTGCAATATTAACTCCACAACTAGTACCAAGACTTAAACCTTCATTTTGAATTAAGTCATATAGTATAGGCAAAGACTCATGATCATCAATTGAAAATGCACCATCTATTTTAGCTTCAGCAAAATTAGCTGTAACTCTACTAGAACCTATACCTTCAGTTATTGATCCTCCTTCACTTTTTAATTCTCCATTCTTTATATAATTATAAAGAGCTGAACCTGTTGGATCGGATAAATAAATTTTTATATCTTTATTTTTTTCTTTTAAATAACTGCTCACACCTCCGATAGTTCCGCCTGTTCCAGATGAACATACAAACCCATCTACTTTTCCATCTGTTTGTTCCCAAATTTCTGGTCCAGTTGTTTCATAGTGCCCTTTAGCATTAGCAGTATTATCAAATTGATTAGCCCAAACTACACCATGATTATTTGTACTTTTTAATTCTTCAGCTACTCTTTTTGCAACTTTTACATAGTTCCCGTCGTCCTTGTAAGGTTTTGGTGGTACCAGTTTTAAATCAGCACCTATGTTTTTTAACATATCTTTTTTTTCTTGCGTTTGGTTGTCGTTCATTACAATTATCGTTTTATAACCAATTGAATTTCCAATAAGACAAAGACCAATTCCAGTATTGCCTGCAGTACCTTCAACTATTATTCCACCTTTTGAGATTAATTTTTTCTCTTGAGCATCTTTTATTAATGCTAACGCTGCTCTATCTTTAACTGATCCTCCAGGATTTAAATATTCAGCTTTACCATAAATATTACAGCCAGTTATCTCTGAAGCAGCCTTGAGTTTAATTAATGGAGTATTTCCTATTCCTTCAATGAAGGTATTTTGAGAATTTTTCATTTATTATCTCCATTAGCAATACCGTAAGGTTTAAATTCTTCAGTTGCAGTACCAACATTTTTTGCAGGAATACCAACCATTACTGCATTCTCTGGAACATCTTTTGTTACAACTGCATTGGCTCCTATTTTTGCATTTTTACCAACTACCACAGGTCCTAAAACTTGAGCTCCAGAACCCACAACAACATTATCCATTAATGTTGGATGTCTTTTAGAGTTTCTTTGATCATCTGAATTTATACTTGGAGAAATTCCACCTAAAGTGACCATATGATATATAGTTACGTTATTACCAATTTCAGAAGTTTCTCCAATAACAACTCCCATGCCGTGATCAATAAATAAATTTTCACCTATTTTTGCTTTTGGATGAATTTCAATTCCGGTTAAAAATCTTGAAAATTGTGAAATTATTCTTGCGATTAAATCAAACTTAGCTATAGAAAAAAAATTTGCTATTCGATGAAAAAAAACAGCTTTAACACCTGGGTAAGTTAATATTACACTCAGCTTGGATTTTGCAGCTGGATCCCTATTGATTATAGATTCTAGAAAACTATTCATGATATTTAAATTATTTTGATTATTTAAATGATCAGTTAGTTGTTACAACAACAACCACCCGAATCAGGTTTGCATGAGCACTCTTTAATTCCATCACAAGTGCATCTATCACTAATACAATTTGTACATTTACATTTTGGGTTATCGCATGCCATACTATGAATATAATATGTGTTGATATTTAAAATACAAGGTCAAATTTGTCACCAATTACAATCTATCTAAAGTAAGCCCTTTAACATTTGCTGGTATAGCAACATCCATCATTTTGGGATTTGCTAAGTTTAGATTATTCATAATTTCTGCATACTGTTCTTTTGAACTTACTTGAAGTCTTGGATTATTATTTTTTTCATTTTCAATAGTTGAATATTTTTTTCCATTATAATCATGTGCTGGATATACCAAAGTATCTTTTGGTAATTTTAATAATTTATTGAACAAAGATTCGTAAGCATCTTCCGCACTTCCATTTTGAAAGTCTGTTCTCCCAGTTCCATTTATTAAAAGAGTATCACCAGTAAAAACTCTATCTTTCATTAAATAACTATAGGAACAGTCTGTATGACCTGGAGTATAAATTGCTTTAAGTTCTATGTTTTCTACATTTATTTTTTCGCTATCTTTTATTCTTAAATCAATTACTTCGGATTTAGATTTTTCTCCCATAATTCTGGTACAGTTAGTTCTTTTGTTTAGTTCATTTAACCCAGTGACATGATCAGCATGTATATGAGTATCAATTACTTTAACTAATTTTAATTCTAAATTTTTTAATATTTTTATATATTCATCTGTATGTTCAATTACAGGATCAATTATTAAGGCCTCTCTACCTTTTCCACTTGATATAATGTAAGTATAAGTTGAAGATTTAGTGTCAAAGAGCTGTTCAAAAATCATAAGCAATAAGGACACTATAAAAAATTGCATAGCAAATCAATCTTGTTTATAATTGTTCCAAAAAATACTAATGAGAGGAAAAAAATGACATTAAAAATTAATAGTTTGGCACCAGATTTCACAGCTGAAACTTCAGAAGGAAAATTATCTTTGCATGAGTGGCTAGGGGATAGTTGGGGTGTTTTATTTTCACATCCAAAAGATTTTACACCAGTTTGTACAACTGAACTTGGTGCATTAGCTAAAATGAAGCCAGAGTTTGAAAAAAGAAATGTAAAAGTTATGGGCTTAAGTGTAGATCCAGTATCAGACCATGTTAAATGGTTAGAAGATATTAAAGATGTTTGTGGATTAAAACCAAATTATCCAATTGTTGCAGATGAAGACCTAGCAGTAGCTAAGCTTTACAATATGTTAGAAGGTGATGCAGGAACAACATCTATGGGCCGTACCGCAGTAGACAATGAAACAGTGAGAACCGTTTATGTTATTAGACCAGACAAAAGAATTGGTTTATTTTTAACTTATCCAATGACCACTGGTAGAAACTTTGATGAAATATTAAGAACAATTGATTCAATGCAACGTACTGCGAAGCACAAAATAGCTACACCTGCTAATTGGAAACCAGGTGAAGACGTTATTATTGTACCTAAAGTTACAAATGATGAGGCAAAAAAAATCTATCCTGATGGATGGGAAACAATAAAACCTTATCTTCGTAAAGTACCAGATCCTAATAAGTAAGTCTTGGATCAAAACGAATTAGACCAACAATCTCAGCATTGGGAAAAAAATTTCTCAAATAAGCCTGAGATGTTTGGTCTTGAGCCAAGTATCTCAGCAAAAAAAGCCTTAGAATTTTTTCAAAAAAAAAATATTGATAGAATAATTGAGATTGGAGCCGGACTAGGAAGAGATACTATATTTTTTGGAAAAAACTCAATTCATACAATTGCTTTAGATTATAGTCCATCTGGTATTGAAATTATTAATAAAAAAATTAAAAAAGAAAATTTATCTAAATACATTTCAACAAAACTATTTGATGTAAGACAAAAACTGCCATTTGAAGATAATTCGATAGAAGCATGCTATTCTCATATGCTTTATTGTATGGCTTTAACAACAGATGATTTACAAAAATTAAATAACGAAATTAAAAGAATTTTAAAACCTGGTGGTATTAATATTTATACAGTTCGTCATACAAAAGATGGAGATTTTCAAAATGGAGCTCATGTAGGAGAAGACCTATATGAAAACGATGGATTTATTGTTCATTATTTTTCAGAAGAAAAAGTTAATTCATTGTTAGATGGATTTAAAAATATTTCTCTAGATAAATTTGAAGAAGGTTCATTTCCACGAAAATTATTTTTTGTTGTAAACGAAAAAAAATAATTCAATTTTTTTTTTAGAAACTTAATCTTATAATAAAATCATTGCTATCCAGACATAGCATATTTAGTGAGCCATTGATCATCAACTTTTTTATAAATGTTTCTTAATTCATTAAATTCATTATTTTTAATTTTTCTAAATTGGCTTTCTAGGCCAGCAATTCGAGTAACTATTTTTGATAAGGCGTTTATGCCTGTTCCATATCTTTTAAAATAATCCCTTCTCATTACAATTTGATCATTTGAGTATTCGAAACATATTTTTTCTTTTCCATTCTCAAATTCATAATTTTTTAATCTTTTGATGCACCCTTCATCAATCCATTCAACTATATTATAATTAAATTTGCTTGAAATAGGACTTACATCAGAATTTACATCCAGCAACCCACTTATTTTTGATTTACAAAATTTAGCTATTTCTGATATTTCATCTTCAATTTTCAAATACGATTTCATAGTTGGATATTTATCCTTTATTGTTTCAAATAGTTGTTTTTCTATAAAATCTATCCAACTTGAACCGCATTTAACTATACTTAAAGATTTATATTTATAAATTAGATTACCACCCACTTCTCCTTTTTTTAATTTTTGATAATTTTCTTCTTTTCTGTAATGTTTCAACAACTCTTCTTCACTTTCCCACAACTCACCTTTAGTTTCATTAATAAAATCATTAACCACTCTTTTAATATCTTCTGAAGCATTCGATATATTGTCATATAATATTTTTAACATTGTTGCTGGTTGTATATCAAATAGCTTAGCATACTTAAAAAACTCATCAAAAGGTCTTCCGTTATGTAAAGACTCTACTAATAGTGCCATGGCTCTAGCTCCTAAATAATCACCAAAAGAAAAATCTTTAGAAGCAATACCTACTTCTTCGTAATCAAAAATTTTATGACCTTCGTATTCACCAAAATCAAGTGGAACTATTCTAAATTTACTTTCATATCCAAATTTTTTTCTATATTCAGGTTCTTGGAATTTAGTTCCATGAAGCATCATTAACGTATAAATACAAACAGACGAAACCCCTGAATTAAGCATTGTATTTAATCCATCAATAAAACTTTCTTTTGTTTCACCTGGCAACGGTACAATTAACTCTCCCATTGTATTTCTACCTTCTTTTCTCAAATGTTCGTTAATTGTATCCATATGGTCTAATTTAATATTTGTTCTTTCAATGTTTTTTAAAACTGTTTCGCTCATCGATTGCATGGCCATGTTAATTGCGAACATATCCCCTAGAATTCCAGTTATCTCTATAACTCTTTCTTTAGCGTTTTTTCCAGTTGTTCCAATAATTTGAAGTGGCCAATTATATTTTTTTTTACTTTCTAAAAAAAATTCACAAGTTTTTTTATCAGTTGGATACATTCCAAAATTAACATCTGCCAAATGTAAATTTGTTATACCTAATTTACCAGCTTTCTTTCCTATATAATCTATTTCTTCTTTAACTCTTTTCTCAGAAAATTTATTTAATTTATGAAAATAAAAATCACCAGTATGACAAAAAGAACAAGTGAAAGGACATCCTCTGTTAGTTTCCAAGAAAGGAGTTAAATTTCCATCAAAAAATTTATCTAAAATTCCAGTCAAATAAGGTGATGGAATTTCATCTAAATCTTTAATCCTATCCAATATTTTTCCTTTAACAGTTGTTACATTTTTTGTGTTTCTAGTCTCTGGTTTTATAAAAATACATCCATCGATAGGTGTTTCAAAAAAATTTTTTATATTTTTATTAACATCAAAAATTCTTTGAACGATGTTTGTACATGACTTTTCTCCTTCAAGGATAGTATAAACATCAGTTGAGGGTCTATTAATTAGAAATTTCTTTTGAGAATATTCGTCATAAGGAAAATTTGTTCCTCCCTGGACAGTAATAACGTTTGGATTAATTTTTTTAGCAAATGAGGCTATAAATTCTGATAGATTGCTATTCCAAGAATAATTACTTAGGCCAATCATATCTGGAGGATCTTCCTTCAGCTTTTTAAGTATATCATTTGGATACTTGAATAATTCTATATCAACTTTATCTCCAAAATTTTTTTTTATATATGAACCTACATAACCAATATTAATTGGAATGGTATCTGAAACATATATTATAGTGTCATATGTTATGTCGCCTAGATAAATTTTTAATTTAGTATTGCTCATAATTAATAATTTTTTATAACAATTCTAATAAACTATAATTTTATTTATTATATTTTTCCATACAAACTTCAGCTAACAACAAATTTGGGTCAATAAAAAGCTTTGATTCTTTAGCCTTTCTAAAGGACTTGTAAGCAAAAATAGCTATTGGCAATTCAGTACATCCTAAAATAATTTTTTTACACTTTTTTTTTATTAAATATTTTACTGCAGGTCTTAGAGCTATTTCAGCTTCTTTAACTTTACCCATCTTAACAAGCTTAATTGCTTTATTTACAGATTTTTTTTGTAACTTTTTTTCAGGACTTATTAATTTAAAATTTTTATCAAAATAATTGTTATAAATTTTTGTTTTTAAAGTTGCCTCTGTGCACAAAATACCAATAGTAGAATTTTTTTTACATGTTTTTTTTGTAGCAAGATAAACTTCTTTTGGCATACTTATTAAAGGAATTTTAATTTTCTTTTGAATATCTTTGTGCCAATAATGAGCAGTATTACATGGCATAACAATAAATTTACATTTATTTTTCTGTAACATTTTACAACCTTCAACAAGCGCCTTTAAAACATTGTAGTATTTTTTTAAATTCTCAGGTCTTTTTGGAGTATTGGATTTATTGTAAAGAATAAACATTGGGTACTGCTGATCTAACTTCCCTCGGTTTAATTTTGCTAATTTGTTACAAAAATCTAAACCTGCTTGTGTTCCCATTCCTCCTAATATTCCGATCATAAAGATTATTTAAATATTGATTTTTGTTTTTAACATTTATGTATACAAGTATATTTTAAATATAATTATGCAAGATATATATATTGATGATATTGGATCAGGTTTTCCCTTAGTTTTAGTTCATGGATATTTAGGTTCTTCTGATATGTGGAATTTACAAAAAAAATTTTTAAGAAAGCATTTTCGAATAATTACACCCGCTTTGCCTGGTTTCGGAGAAAGTTATAAAGCTCAATCTCTAGACAATATTAATTCAATTGCAAAATTTGTATTAAAATGTCTAGATGACAAAAAAATAAATGAATTTCATTTAATGGGACACTCAATGGGAGGAATGATAGTTCAAGAAATGGTAAAAATTTCCGAAAATAGAATCAAAAAGCTAATTTGTTTTGCAACTGGTTCAATTGGAAATATCCCTGGAAGATTTGAATCAATAGAAACCACAAGAGAAAAATTAAAAAAAGATGGATTAAAAAAAACAGTAAATAGAGTTCCACAAAAGTGGTTTGTAGAAGGTGATAAGGCTAAATATTATTATTTTTGTGAAAATGCAGTTAAAAATATTTCTATAGAAACGGCAGATAATGCTCTTATAGCTATGAAAAATTGGAGAGGATATGAAAATTTAAAAAATATCAAACAAGACACCCTGATTATTTGGGGTGATAAAGATTTTTCATATAATTTCGATCAAGTTGATACCTTAAAAAAAAATATATCTAGTAGTCAATTAGAGGTCTTTAAAGGTTGTGGCCATAATGTTCATCTTGAAGAACCTCAAAAGTTCAATGAAACAGTAAAAAATTTCTTATTATGAACAGAAATCTTTCATTACTTGTTTCAAGTCAAGTATTTGCCTTTACTGCTGCTACTGTAACTGTTTTTATAAGTGGTATTATTGGATCACAATTAACTCCTATAAAAACACTGTCTACGCTTCCTCCATCAATTTATGTAGTTGGAACTGCAGCGGCTACAATATTTGCTGCCAAAATAATGAGTATAATTGGACGAAGGCTTGGATTTATATTTTCCTCTGTAGCTGGATCAATTGCTTGTTTGATCGGTGCTTATTCAATAATGATAGAAAGTTTTTTTATCTTTTGTATCGCTAAATTTATTTTAGGTTCAACAATGGCATTTACCCATCAATATCGTTTTGCTGCAGCTGAAAGTGTAGAGAAAGAAAAAGCTCCAAAAGCTATTTCATCTCTATTATTAGCCGGTATTGTTGCTGCTTTTCTTGGTATAAGTTTGTCAAATTATACAAAAAATTTTGTAAGCGACTATTTATATGTAGGTTCTTATTTAACATTAGCAATTTTAACATTAATACCTTCATTTTTATTATTTTTTTTTAGAGACATCAGAGAAGTTTCTTTTATGTCTAATGAAGAAAATAAATCTAGGAATTATTTAGAATTTCTTTCTGATCCAAAATTTTTACAAGCAATTACATCAGCTGCTTTTGCTTATGCTGTAATGTCTTTTTTAATGACAGCAACACCAATAAGCATGCATATTGTACATCACTTAAGTTTGGAAAAAACAGGCATAGTTCTTCAATTTCATGTTTTAGCAATGTTTTTACCATCGTTATTTACTGGAAATTTAATCAAAAGGTTTGGTTATAGCAATATGATGTATGCAGGTGTTTTATTTTATATTTTAACAATCTTAATGAGTTTTTTTGAACCATCTTTTTTAAATTATTTTATCAGCTTAATTTTTTTAGGTATTGGATGGAACTTTTTATTTATATCTGGAACTAGTTTGTTGGTTACAACATACAAACCTGAAGAAAAGTTTAAAGCTCAAGGATTTAATGATTTATTAGTTTTTTCTTCTATGGCAATTGCAAGTTTAGCTGCTGGTGTTTTAATTTCACTTGCTAGTTGGAAAACTGTGAACTTATTTTGTATACCTTTTTTAATTTTAATTATTTTATCAATAATAAATGCAGATCGTAAATCCAGATGAGTTTTTTAATTCTTGGTTTCATTACAGGTTTGAGTTTAATTTTTGCAATTGGGGCTCAAAATATTTTTGTAATTGAACAAGGTTTAAAGAAACAATATGTTTTTTTAGTTTGTTTAATTTGTTCAATATCAGACTTAATTTTAATTTTTTTAGGAATATTTTTATTTGAATATTTTAAAATTTTCTTCACAAAAAATGTTGAATTAATTTTTAATATATTGCTTTTTATCTTCTTAATTTACTTTATTTATAGCAAAGTAAGGTCTTTATATAAAAGATCAGAGTTAAACTTTGAAGGCAGCAATTTATCCCTTAAAAATATAATAATTAAAACTCTAGGATTTACATATTTAAATCCACATGTTTATTCAGATACAGTCTTTTTTTTAGGAAATTTTTCAAAGAATTTTTTAATTTCTCATAAATATTTTTTTGGAATAGGTGCTGCAATTGCATCATTTTTATTTTTTTTCTCATTAGGTTATTTGGCTAAATTTTTTTCAAACTATTTAATAGATTCAAGAGCTTGGAAAATAATTAATTTTTTCATAATTATATTTATGACTGTTTTATCTAGCTATGTATTTATAGAAATTATTGATTTGGTTTGATAGGGGTGGGGGTTGTGATTCGAAGGTTAGTTTAAAACCCCTATCAAATTCTATTACTTAACTTTTAAAAAGATTTAGAGCTTTAATTAGTAGCTCTTCAGATTTTGCATGGTCACCTTCTTCATGTGCTTTTTTACCAGCATCTCTTAATTCCATAACTTGTTGCATTTTTTCATCTACTTTTCCAACTAGCTTTAGGCAAGATCCAGCAAAAGCAGAACTTGAGAAAAGTACCAAAGTAAGTGCAATTAATAATTTTTTCATATTTTTCCTCTCAAACTCATTTTAATAATATTAATAAAATAATTTTAAGATAATTTTTTGTCACAGCACAAATGTGTCAACTTGTTACACTTGTTTGAGTTGATAAAAGAATTTTATTACCTATATGGTTGAAATGGATTACTCAAATAAACATTTGATATGAAAACTTTAAAAAACTTAACTATTTTAATTACTTTTTTATTTTTTACATCTAGCTCGTTTGCTGCAGATGAAACTATAGAAATGTTAAACAAATTAGGTAAAGAATCTATGGTTTATTCTAAAAAAATTGTGAGAATAGATGTTGGAGATACTGTTTTTTGGAAATCAACAAATCCAGGGCACAATGTCGAATTTATTAAAGGTGGAGTACCATCAGGTGTCGAAAAATTTAAAACAAAGTTCAGTAAAGATGCTGAATATACTTTTACAGTTCCAGGAATATATGCTTATTGGTGTACACCGCATAAGAGCATGGGCATGATAGGGTTCGTAGTTGTTGGTAATGATAAATCAAATTTAGAAAATATTAAAAAAATCAAATACTATTCTAGATCAAAAAAAATAGCACCAGAATTAATAAATTCTCTGTAAATAACTTAATTTGAAAAGCCGTATTTTCTAAGTCTTACATCGCCAGTTCGTGCGTGTGCTTCCATTCCTTCATATCTAGAAATTCTTGCAGCTGCAGCGCCAACTTCTTTTGTAGATTCTTTCGTCATTCTTTGAAAACTTAGTGTTTTAATAAATTTACCTACAAATAATCCACCTGTATATCTTCCGGCACCTTTAGTTGGAAGAATATGGTTTGTTCCTGAGCATTTGTCACCGTAGGCAACAGTTGTTTCTTCTCCTATAAATAAAGATCCATAGTTTTTTAATCTTTCATGAAACCATTTCAAATTTTTTGTCTGAACTTCCAAATGCTCTGGTGCATATTCATCACTAATTTTTGCCATTTCTTCGTCAGTATCGCAAAGAATAACTTCACCAAAATCTCTCCATGCATCCCCTGCACTTTGTTTAGGTAGTTCTGGTAAATCTGCAATTAACTCAGGCACTCTTTTTATAACTTCTTCTGCTAATTTTTTACTAGTAGTAAACAACCATGCAGGTGAATTATAACCATGTTCAGCTTGACCAACTAAGTCAAATGCTACTATCTCAGGATCAGCTGTTTCATCAGCAATTACAGCAATTTCTGTAGGACCAGCAAATAAATCAATTCCAACTTTTCCAAACAATATTCTTTTTGCTTCAGCAACAAATTGATTTCCTGGTCCAACCAAAATATCAGCTGGCGCATTTCCAAATAATCCATTTGTCATAGCAGCTATTGCTTGAACTCCACCTAAATTCATAATTACATCTGCTCCGCACAAATCAGCTGTATAGATAATTGATGGGTGAACTCCAATTTTTGGTTTTGGTGAACTACAAACCAAAATATTTTTAACTCCAGCTACTTTAGCGGTTGTAACACTCATAACAGCTGAAGCTATATGAGCATATCTTCCTGCTGGTACATAGCATCCCGCTGTATTAACAGGTATTAATTTTTGACCAGCATATAAACCTTCTGAAAGTTCAACTTCAAAATCTTGGCCGTAGTTTTTTAATTGCGCTTCTGCAAATTTTCTAACTCTTTCGTGTGAAAACTGAATATCATCCTTTGTTTTTTGATCTAAATTTTTTTTTATTTCTTCTATTTTCTCTTTAGAAACTATGATTTCACCATCGTACTTATCAAATTTTTTTCCGAGTTCTTTACAACCTTCTTCTTTTTTTACTTCTATATCTTTTAAAATATTTTCTACAATTTCTCTTGTTTTTGTATCATCAGTAGATGATGTTTTTGGTGATTTTTTTAGATACTTGATTGTCATAATTTTTAAGCTTTTAAATCATTAATTAATCTAATGCAACTACTGCAGCCGCCATGGAAGCTAATCTTGCTGCCGCTTCATCCGATCTACTTGTTATAACAACTGGAACTTTTCCTCCAATAACTACACCTGCAGCGCAAGCACCCATGAAATATATCATCATTTTAACCAATCCATTTCCCGCTTCAACACTTGGAACTAACAAAACATCAGCTTCACCTGCAACTGCATTTTTAATTCCTTTAATCGCAGCCGATTTTTTTGAAATACTATTATCAAACGCTAGAGGTCCAAAAACATCTGCATTTAAATTTTCTTTTTTTGCCAATTCTGTGATTTCTTTTGCATCAAGTGAACTTTGAACACTATCTAATACTTCTTCTGTTGCTGATAATATAGCAACTTTTGGTCTTTCATTTCCAATTCTGTTAGAAAAATTAATTACATTTTTAAGTATATGCATTTTTGTTTTAACATTAGGCAGTACATTTAAAGCTCCATCAGTAATGATTAATGGTTTATCTTCTTTATTTAAAGTCATATGCCATATGTGACTTAATCTTGTTTTACTTAATAAATTATATTCTCTTTTTAAAACTTCTTTCATGAGAATATCTGTATGAATATGACCTTTAACAATTATTCTTATTTTATTTTCAGAGGCTAATTTTGCAGCAACTTTTGCAGTATTATTTTCCACAGGTTCATGAATAGTTTCAAATTTTGATATATCAAATTTTAAATTATCTGCATATTTTTGGATTTCCTCTTTGTCACCAATAAAAATTGGAATAATGAGATCTTCTTTTACTGCATCCATAACTGAAAGCATGGGCAGTGGTTTTCCCGCATTAACTATCCCAGCTACCACACCCTTTTTTTTATGTGCCACATTAAGAAGGTTGTTTGGACAAACTATTTCTTTATCTGAAAGCATTTTTACGTTTTTTTGTATACATAAATTTATATTAATTTATAGTAAAATACATAAAGTAGTAAACTGTGACCGAACTATGGAAATAGTAACAAAAATCGCACCAATTGCTCTAGCCTTGATAATGCTTGGTCTTGGTCTAGGCTTAACAACTCGAGATTTTGCAAGAGTCTTGAAAACTCCTAAAGATTTTTTAATAGGTTTTATATCTCAATTGATTATTTTACCTATAGTTGCATTTATATTGTTAAAAATTCTAGGGATGTTTTTAGAAATATCTCCAGAAATTGCCCTAGGCGTAATGATAATCGCAGCTGCACCTGGTGGAATTACTTCAAATGTTTTAACAAAATTTGCGAATGGTGACGTAGCTTTATCAGTTTCATTAACAGCAGTTATAAGCATTATTAGCATTATAACAGTCCCACTAATTGTTTTTACTTCAGCGGATCTCACGGGTGTTTCATTTGCTAATGAAAAAATTAACATAACTGGAACTGCATTAAAAATGGCATTGGTAGTAGCAGTACCGGTAATTTTAGGAATGATTATTAGAAAATTTGCAGATAATTTTGTAGGTTCAAAAACTTCAATTATTGATAAAATTACAGGTATATTATTTTTAATTGTTTTTATTGCAATTTGGGTTGAGGAAAAAGATAATATTTTTAATTACTTAGCTCAAGCAGGTTTAATCGTACTAACTTTAAATATAGTAATGATGGTCTTAGCATATTATCTTGCAAAAACTTTTGCGTCTGGAATAGAACAAATAAAATGTATTTCGCTTGAGTGTGGACTTCAAAATGGAACTTTAGCAGTTTTTGTAGCTACAGAAATTTCAAGTGAAATTGTTTACATGATACCTACAGCTGCATATGCATTAATAATGTATATAACCGGATTTATATTTATTTATTTTTTAAGGAACAAAGCTTAATTATTCCAAAAAGGACATTCACTTTTTGCAAAAAGATATTTTTTTAAGTTATCATTTAATTTTAATGTGGTTATAGACATGCCTGCCATCTCCATAGAAGTTGCATACCTTCCAACATAAGTTTTAATATTTTTTATTTTTGAACTTGATAAGTTTTCATTAACTCTTTTAGATATAATATATAATTCTTCAAGTGGTGTGGCACCTAAACTATTTATCATAACTACAATATTGTCGTTAGCAGTCAGTTTAGAATCTAAAATAATTCTTTTATATAAGTCATCAACTAACTCATTTGCAGGTCTCAATTTTTCTCTTTTTATTCCAGGCTCTCCATGTATACCCATTCCTATTTCAATTTCATCATCACTAATTTCAAAAGTAGGTTTTCCAGCTTCAGGTAAAATACAAGGTGAAACAGCAACACCAAGAGTTCGAATATTATTATTAACTTCAGTAGTAGTTTTAAAAACATCATCAAGAGAAGCTCCAGTTTCAGCAATTGCCCCTGCAACTTTAAATACAAATATCATACCAGCGATTCCTCTTCTTTTTTCTTTCTCAGCTTCACTTGCACTTGCAATATCGTCTGAAACAATTACTTTTTTTGTCTTAATTCCTTCTGCTTCAACCATTTCACATGCCATTTCAAAATTCATAACATCACCACCATAATTTCCAATGATACACAAAACTCCATTACCATTATCAGCATTTTTTATAGCAGAAACCATCTGTTCTACTGATGGAGATGCAAACACTGATCCAATAGCACAAGCATCTAAAAATCCTTTACCAATATACCCGGTAAATACAGGTAAGTGTCCCGATCCACCCCCAGTTACTATTCCAACTTTATTTGAAGCTTTTTTCGCTCTCATAACAACTCTGTTATTATCTTTTGCCAAAGAATAAACATCAGGATGTGATTTAATTAGTCCATCAATTGACTCTTCTACAAAATTTGCTGGATTGTTGATTATTTTTTTCATAACTATTTTTATATTTTAAATTTAAAAATATATATACTAGTAAAATGACAAAACCTTTTAAAGTAGAGATTTCAGAAGAAAGCCTCCAAAATATATATTCAAAGGTTAAGAACTATCAATGGCACGAGATGCCTGACGACGGAGGTTGGGATTATGGAACAAACTTAGATTACATGAAAGAATTTGCTGATTATTGGGTTAATAAATTTGATTGGAGAAAAACAGAAGAAAAAATAAATAAATTTAATAATTTTAAATCTAATATAGATGGAATTGATATTCATTTTATTCATGAAAAAGGAAGTGGATCTAAACCTAAACCATTATTGTTAAATCATGGTTGGCCTGGTTCTATAGTAGAATTTTTACATATTATCGATCAACTAGCTCACCCTGAAAAATATGGTGGAAAAGAAGAAGATGGATTTGATGTTGTTGTTCCATCTTTACCAGGTTATGGATTTTCAGAGCGTCCTCCAAGACCAATCGGTCCAAGAAAAATGTCAGCAATATTTAATTCGTTAATGATAAATACTTTGGGTTATAAAAAATATATATCTCAAGGAGGTGATTTTGGAGGAACAATATGTACTTGGCTAGCATACGATTTTCCAGAAAGTCTATTAGGAATACATATTAATATTTTAATTACTCGTCATCCAGATGGACCACAAACACCTGAAGAAAAAGAGTGGCAAGAAAGATTTAAAAAAGAACAAAGAATCGAAGATGGTTATAGAACACAACAAGCAACAAAACCACAAACATTAAGTTACGCAATGATGGATAGTCCAGTAGGCGTTGCTGCATGGATAATCGAAAAAATGAGGGGCTGGTCAGATATAAAAAATGGAGATATTGAAAGCGTTTATTCAAAAGATATTTTATTATCAAACATCATGGTTTATTTAGTAACTAAAACATTCAATACAGCATCTTGGATTTATTATGGAAGAAGAGAAGAAGGAGGAAGATTTCTTCCAAAAGATCATCTTCCTTTAAAAGTCCCAACTGCAATTGCAAAATTTCCAAAAGAATATTTAGAATGGGCTCCTAAATCGTATGTAGAAAGAATATATAATGTTCAACAATGGACAGAGATGCTTGCAGGAGGACATTTTGCAGCTTTAGAGCAACCTGATTTATTAATTAAAGATATTAAGAAGTTTGCAAAGAGTTTATGATTTTGGAAGAATTTATAAAAAAATCACCAAAAGCTGAATTACATTTACACATTGAAGGAACGTTGGAACCTGAACTTATGTTTTCTTTAGCAAAAAGAAACAATATTGATATTCCATTTAAAAATGTCGATGATGTAAAAAAAGCATATAATTTTAGTAATTTAGACTCTTTTTTAAAAATTTATTATGAGGGGGCTAAAGTACTAATAAAAGAACAGGATTTTTTCGATCTTACATGGGCTTACATATTAAAATGTAGAGAAGAAAACATTGTACATACTGAAATCTTCTTTGATCCACAAACTCATACAGATAGAGGAATTGATTTTGATATTGTTATAAATGGAATTTTTAATGCTTTAAAGAAAGCTGAAAAAGAATTTGGTTTAAGTTTTAAAATAATAATGTGTTTTTTAAGACATTTAAGTGAAGATGAGTGTTTTAAAATATTAGATAAAGCGCTGGCACATAAAGATAAGATATTTGGAGTTGGATTAGATTCATCAGAGACAGGCAATCCACCTAAAAAATTTAAAAATTTATTTAAAAAAGCGTTAGAAAATGAATTTATAACAGTAGCTCACGCAGGCGAAGAGGGGCCACCAGAATATATTTGGGAAGCCTTAAATTTTTTAAATGTTCATAGAATTGACCATGGAGTTCAATGTCTTAAGGATGACAAACTGGTTGAAATTTTGTCAGAAAGCCAAATTCCTTTAACAGTATGTCCTCTTTCAAATGTAAAATTAAAAGTTTTCAATAAATTAGAAGATCACAACTTAAAAAAAATGTTAGATAAAAAATTAATGGTCATGGTGAATTCAGATGATCCTGCTTATTTTGGTGGTTATTTAAATAAAAATTTGACTGAAACACAAGCAGCCCTGGATCTTTCCTATGAACAAGTAAAAACGTTACTTGTTAATTCGTTTAAATCCTCTTTTTTAAATGATATGGAAAAGAAAAAATGGATTTCTAAAATCTAAAATGTTATTAAAAAAATTGAAAATATTTAAATGCAAAAAATAATTTTTATTACAATATCTTTATTAATCATTGGATATGTAATTTATATGGGAGTTTCAGCAGTGATTAGAGGAAAAAAATACAAAGAAGAAAATCAAAAAGAAAAAAATGAAGAGGAAAATAAATGAATTTAAGCACAGTGGTAATAGTAATTTACGCAATCGGCATTATTATAGGCGCTTTATTTCTTGATTTATGGGGTGCTGAAACATCATTGTCTAAGGCTATGGCAGGAGTTGTGTGGACAGTATTGTTTTTGATTTGTCTATTTTACTTTGAAAAAAAAGACGAACAAAATAGAGAGTAGTGAAAAAATTAATATCAAAAGTTAATTTTATAGTTTGCCTAATTTTTCTTTTCTCGTACTCTACAACGATGGCAAATGAAGAAGCAACTTACAATGTAGTACAAAAAAACGATATTTATGAAATTCGTTATTATTCAGATCGATTAATAGTTCAAGTACCAAACAATGGAGATAATAATAGTTTTCGAAAACTTTTTAAATATATTTCTGGAGAAAATAAAAACTCACAAAAAATAGCAATGACAGTTCCAGTTACCCAAACAAAAAAAGATGATCAAATGTTTATGCAGTTCTACCTCCCTTCAAAATTTAATAAAGAAACTACCCCTATACCAAACAATCCTGATATTGAAATTACAACAATTTCAGAAGGTTATTTTGCAGTAATAGAATTTTCAGGAAGATCATCTGATAAAAATTTTGATAAACATAATAAAATTCTTAAGCAAAAACTTTTGGAAGATAATATTTCTATAAAAGGTTTTGCTATCAGGGCAACTTATAATAGTCCTTTTACACTCCCTCCTTTAAGACGAAATGAATCAATGTTTAGTATTGATTGGAAAAAATAAAATTTAATTTAAGTTTTTTAACTCTTCAAAAACTTCTTTAGCATGATCTTTAACTCTAACATTATTCCAAATTTTGTGAATTTTTCCCTTAGAATTAATCAAAAATGTAGTCCTTCTTATTCCCATAAATTCTTTACCTAAAAAAGATTTTTTGCCCCAAACACCATATTTTTTTATTACTTCTTTTTTTTCATCAGACAGTAAATCAAATTTCAATTTATATTTTTTTTTAAATTTTAAATGACTTTCGATACTATCTTTTGAAATACCAAGAACGATAGTTTTATTCTTATTAATTAAACTATTTAACTTGCTAAAATCTTTAGACTCTATTGTGCACCCAGGCGTATCATCTTTTGGATAAAAGTATAAAATTATATTCTTCTTTTTAACTTTATTTAATTCAAAAATATTTCCATCTGTACTGGCAAGTTTAAAATTAGGTGCTTTATTATTTCCCTTTAAATTCATATTCATAAATTAAATATATAAAAATTAACTTGTGTCAATGGGGCTCATTGTAATCTATTTTAAAATTCATAATGTAATCTTATGAAAAGGAACTTTTTAAAATTATTCAGCGCATCATTAATTTCACTAATATTATTTCCATATAAATTTTTATACTCAGCTACAAAAAAATAATAAATCAAAATTTAACAGAACAACAAAAACATATACTTTTTAATGAAGGTACTGAACGTCCATTTACCAGTTCTTTGCTTCATGAAAAGAGAGATGGTTTTTATCACTGTGCCAATTGTGATGCTAAATTATTCAGTTCTAATTCAAAATATGATAGTGGAACAGGATGGCCATCTTTTACCGAGTCTCTTCCTGGCGCATTTAATACTAAAATTGATTACTCTTTTGGAATGAAAAGAGTTGAATACCATTGTGCAAAATGTGGAGCACATCATGGACATGTATTTGAAGATGGTCCTGGTGAAAATGGTATGAGATTTTGTAATAATGGCCTTTGTTTAATTTTTAAACCAACAAATTAATATGAAAAAATTAATCCTAATATTTTTTATAATTCCAAACATTTTATTTGCATCATCAATAAAGATGATAGGTGAGAAAGGAAAATTATCAGAAGTTGACAGTACTATTGAAATAAAAATGTATGATAATTATTTTGAACCCAATGAAATAAAAATAAAAAAAGGCGAAACAGTTAAATTTGTTATTAGTAACTATGGAGAACTAGTTCATGAGTTTAATATTGCTACTAAAGAAATGCACATTGAACACCAGCTAGAAATGATGAAGATGGTAGAAAATCAAATTTTATTAGCTGATAAAATAGATATGAAAAAAATGAAAGAAATGGCAAAAAAAGACCATTCAATGAGTCACTCTCATTCTAATAGTGTTTTATTAGAACCAAACCAGAGTGCAGAATTAATATGGAAATTTAGTACCGATACAAATCTCGAAGCCGCATGTAATGTACCAGGTCACTATGAAGACGGAATGATAGCTAAAATTAACAAACCTTAAAATATTGAAGATAACCTGCTTAAAGCAAACATTCCAGGGTCATCCAAGTCTTTTGTTTTATCTTCAAACATTCGAGCTCTACCAATCTTAATTTTTTTACCTTTAAAATTTTCTAAAGCTTGTTTTGTTGATGATTTAAATACTTCAGAGTAATTTTGATTATCTTTAAGATTTTTAATTATTAAATCTAAACTATCTGCAATAGTTTTATCTCCAAGATTAGTTTTTCCTCTTTCAAGTATTGTTTTTAAAGCAGTTTCAAAAATAGCTATGATATCTTCATGGTTACATTCGGATTTTCCTTTTAGATTTTTTGAAATATTCATAAAAGAAAAAGCAATTAAAGTACCAAAACTAGAACCAGATTTTTTAACAAAAGCTTGAGAACAAAGCATAAAATTTGCTCCCATGTCATCACTGAATTTACTAATATTATTATTTACTTCTTTTAAACCGTGCAAGATTGTAACACCTAAATCACCATCTCCTATTTTTCCATCAGCAGAATTGAAATCATTATAAGAATTTTTTGCTTCTTCCAACAATTTTTTAAAAATATTGGTTAGAACTTTTTTATTAAGCATTTAATTTTTTAAGATCTTCAGCAATATTTGCTGCAATATTAATTTTTTTATTAAGATTTTTTTTATATCTTTTTTGTTTGCTTTGACCAGGATATAAAATTTCTTTTACACCTTTTATTTTAGGCAATCTTTTTATTCTTTTAATATTTTCTTTTATTCTTTCACTATAATTTCCAACAAAAAGATTTGGTTTCATTACAAAAAACAAGTGTCCAATATTTTGTGGGCCTGAAAAATCATCAAAAGGATCTTTTACTTTTCCTCCATGATTTCCTCCAGTAAAAACACCACTTAATATATCAACCATCCATGCAAGTCCTGAACCTCTAAAACCTGCTATTGGTAACTGAACACCTGCCAATGCTTTTTTTGCATTTGTAGTTGCTTTACCAAATTTATCTAAAGCAACTCCCTTTGGTATTTTTTTTCCATTTCTTGCAGCAACTCTTATTTTACCCCTATTAATTACTGAAACAGAAGTGTCTAAAATAAAAGGAACTTTAGATGAAGTAGGAGTTCCAAAACATATTGGATTTGTTCCAAATAAACTTTTTCTTGCTCCATGAGGAGCTATCGCAGGTGGAGCATTTGTAAAACAAAAAACAATTAAATTTTTCTTAACAGCTTGTTCTGCGTAATAACCTGATAAACCGTAGTGACCACTATTTTTTATTCCAACTAATCCTATTCCTGTTTTTTTTGCATTTTTAATTGCTTGTTTTATTCCAATATCAGCAGCTACAAATCCAATGCTATTATTTGCATCAATCTTAGAAATAGATTGAGAAATTTTTTTAATTTTAATTTTTGGTTTTGGATTAATGACTTTTTTTTGAATCCTTTCACAATACATTTTTAATCTTGATAACCCGTGAGAATGAGCACCAACTAGTTCAGCATTTATTAATGCTTTTGAACAAATCGTTGCATGGTTTGTATTTAAACCATTTTTTTTTAAAATTTTTATTATTATCTGATTTAGTTTTTTTCCATTAACCATAGCGCATTATGACTTAAAAAGTATATCTTACCAGTACTCGGATGTATTTGTATATCCCTTATTCTTCCAATTTTATTCTTGAAAACAATATCTTCTTTAACATTTTTTTTGTCAGAAAAATTAAGTTTTCTCAACGACTTATCTTTTAAGGAAGTGATAAGGGCATGACCATTCCATTCTTTAAATTCTTCACCTTTGTAAATAGTAATTGCGCTTATTGCGATAGAAGGTACCCAATATTGAATTGCTTTGGTAAAACCTGGTTTCCATTTAGGACCAATTTTTGTACCACTATAGTTTGTGCCACCCCATCCTAATATTTTCCAACCATAATTTTCTCCTTCTTTAACTTCACCAAACCAATCACCACCTTTAGCACCATGATTACTAATATAAATTTTTCCATCAAAAGGTGACAATGTTAAGCCTTGAGGATTTCTTACACCGATTTGATAAATCTCAGGAAGCCATTTTTTTTTATCTTTAAATTTTGGGTTATCATTTGGAATACTTCCATCCAAATGAATTCTAATTATGCTTCCAGGGTGTTTTGTTTCATCTTGAGCAATCATACCTTGTCCTCTTTCACCTAGTGAAGCAAATAAATAATCATCTTTAATAGCCAGTCTAGATCCAAAATGATATGGAGAGTCGATTGGAGGAGAAGCTTGAAAAATATTTTTAAAATTTATTTTATTTCTATCAAATAATCCTCTAGCTATTGATGTGCTTGTTTCCCAGTTTTCTCTTTGTTCGGTATAGGATACCCATACATAATTATTATGAAATATTATATCTAAGAGTCCACCTTGACCATAATTTAATACTTTTAAGTCGTGATCTATCTCACTAATATTATTATTAGTTATATTTAATAATTTTATTTTACCTGTTTTTTCAGTAATTAATAATTCTGTATCACTTATAAAAGTGGAGCCCCAAGGTTCTTCTAATGAAATAATTTTTTTTAGGTTAAATTCTTTAGCTTCAGCAATTGAAGTTAGAAAAAAAAATAAAAATATTAACCTTTTCCACGCCATGGAATTGTTTTATCTATTATTTTTCTAATTGTAACGTCGAATAATAGTCCCAGCATTCCCATTACGAATATAGTTATCCAAATAACTTCATATTGCATATATTTTCTTGCGACATTTTCCACAAATCCAATTCCTGATGTACCAGCTAAAAATTCAGCAGCAACTAATGTTCCCCAACACATACCAACAGCAACCCTTACACCTGTTAATATTTCTGGCAATGAATTAGGAAATATAACTTCTCTTAATATTTGCCATCTAGAAGCACCTAATGAATGGGCAGCATGAATTTTTGAAAGTTGAGTTCCTGAAGCACCAGCCCTTGCTGAAATAATCATAATAGAAAATGAAACCATAAATAATAAAAATACTTTTCCTAAGTTATCAATTCCAAAAACAGTAATAACTAATGGAGCCCAAGCAAGAGGAGGAACCGGTCTGTATAGCTCAACTAGTGGATCAAAAAATCCTTTAGCAAACCTATTTAGGCCCATAAACAGACCTAATGGAACACCAAAAATAATACCAAGTGTTAATCCTAAAAATACTCTTAAAAATGAATCCCAAATATGCCCTGTTGGAACTGGAATTTTAAATGCATCAAACTCACCCGTTACAACATCCAATACTTTACTTTTAAAGTTTGGTTTTACTGTTCCATCTGCACTATGAACTGGATATTTTCCTGGCATAAGATCTGCTATCCAATCGGGCAACATAAAGCCGACTATTCGGTTAACACCCATCATTTCATACCAAATCATTGGAATCATTTTAAAACCAACGCTTGGTTTTAAAAGGTCACCAAAAATTCTAAATGTATCAGAAGGTTTTGGTAGCCATCTTCCTGGACCGTCTTCCGCGCAAGTTGGTCCACTTGCAACAATAGTTCCAGCAGGAAACAAAAACATATCTATATAAATTAAATTTCCTTGCTCAATTTTTTGGACAACATCAAATTCTCTAATTGATTTTTCCATTTCATCCAAAGCGTTTGGAGGAAAAACACTTTCATATTCAATTCTTTGTCCTAATTTTTTAATTTCCTTGATGAAAGTCATTTCTAATTCCTGACTATCTTCTAACCCATCTTTATAATTTTTAATTTCTGTTCTAATTTCTTCTAATAGTCTTAGATATTCTGGATTATGATTTCTTAGTGCAAAAAATTCATCACTAATTTTGTTTAATTCTTCAGCTGCAGTATGAAATTTTAATCCTCTTTTGCTTTCTGGAAGAGGAGGGACTTCCATTCCTGTTGCACCCCAACCTAGCTGTTTTTTTAAAGCTTCTATTCTTTTATTTTCTTCTTCTATACTTTTAATCGGAGGATAACTTACTTTTTGAAAGTCTTCAGTTAACCAAGTAATTCTAGTTGTTAAATCTTTAATTTTGATTTTTGTTTCTGTTTCTAAAAGTTTTTCATCAGTTAATAAAGGTATAGTTCTTTTTGTTTTGTTAAGTAATTTAACAAATAATTCCTTATCTTTATCTTTTAAATCAGGTGAATTTTGAATAATTATTATTTTATTTTCTATATTAATATTTTCACGTTTAATAAGAGCAGTACTTTTATGCTGTCTTTCTTCGATTGGAAAAAGATATTTTAAAGATAACAAAGACTCGTTAACTTTAGCAACTTGGCAAAGTTCATTAGCAGATTTTGGATAAAATGCTTTTGCTATATCCCATGAATAGTAAAGCCATGATAATAAAAGAAAACTAGATCCAACTATAACCCAATGCACACCTCCTTTTGCTCTTTCTGGATTTCCAAAAACAGCATCACTTTTTTCAGTTTTTATTAATCTTTGCCCATAAAGAATTGAGCCAATAACTGCAAAAATAACTAAAAAAGTAATAATTCCAGTAATCATTTTAATTTTCTTTACCCATTATTTCTTCTTCCATATCCCAAATCATTGATAAAATTTCTTCTCTTTTGGATACAAAATCTTTGTTATTTTTTATTTCTCTTAAATCTTCATTTAAACCCATGTTTGCAAAGGGTAGTTTGTATTCTTTATGTATTCTTCCAGGTCTAGGAGCCATAACATAAACACGTTCTCCTAAAAGCAATGCTTCTTCAACTGAGTGAGTAATTAAAATAATTGTTTTTCCTGTTTCTTTCCAAATTTTTAAAACAAGAGACTGCATTTTTTCTCTAGTTAAAGCATCTAGAGCACCTAAAGGTTCGTCCATTAATATTAGGTCAGGATCATTAATTAAACATCTTGCAAGAGCCACTCTTTGCTGCATTCCACCTGACAATTGGTAAGTAGGAGTATTACCAAAACCTTTTAAACCAACTATATCAAGCCATTCCTCAACTTTTTGTGCAGTCTTAACTGGATCTTCTTTTTTCATTCGTAAACCAAAGTTTACGTTTTCTGCAACAGTTAACCATTCAAACAAAGCACCTTGTTGAAAAACCATTCCTCTTTCAACTCCTGGTCCGTCTATTTCTTTATCACCAAGTGTAATAATTCCAGAAGTTGGACGAAGAAAACCAGCGGCAATATTTAATAAAGTTGTTTTTCCACAACCTGAAGGACCAAGTACAGTTAATAGCTCACCTTTTTTTAAAGTAAAACTTATATCTTTAAGCGCATGAACAGTTTCTCCTTTTGGAGATTTGAAAATCATATTTACATTTTGAGAAACTAAATTGCTCATAATAATAGAACTTTATATTAGAATTTTTACAAAAAAAATAGGCACCAATTTATTCAATTGGCGCCTATTTAATATTCTATTTTTAACTCTTAATTACGGAAGAAAACTAGTGTCTACTACCGCTGCGTAATCTTTAAGAGCTGGATTTTCTGAAGTAGCAAACATGTTACCCATAACTTCTAGGTAAGTCATAAGTATACCACCTTTATTCATATACTTAGATTTCATTGTACCTGCATTAGGGAATTCAAAACCACCCATTTGCTTTTTAGTACCTGCAAGATCCATAGCCGCGTCTTTAGCGATTATGTTCATGTCAGCTTTTCCATCATTGTATCTAGCGTTTGCTTCGTGAGTTACTTCAACAAAAGTTCTAACCATTCCTGGGTTCTCTTTTAGGAATTTGTTAGTTACTGAAGTAATATCAATACCAGCAATACCAGCATCTTGAGCTTCTTTAACAGTTAGTAATGAAGCACCTTTTTCTTTAGCTGCTTTGATAGATTTACCACCAAATAAACATGCCATTGCAACGTCACCGTTAACAAATGCTGCAGATCCATCTTCTGGGTTCATATCAACAACTTTCATTTTAGAAATATCAGCTCCTACAACTCTCATTGTTTCTTTAAAAACATAGTCAGCCATAGTTCCTAAAGGAACAGCAACTTTTTGACCATCTAATTTAGAAGAAGCATTTCCTTTATCGATACCTTTAGCAGCAACACATGTAGTTCCACCCATTCCGTATATAACTGCAATATCAACAAGCTTAATAGGCGCTTTAGCATTAACTGCGTTTACGAATGGTGTTAAACCTTGTGAGTAAGATATATCAATATCTCCAGACAACATAGCTTCTGTCATCTCACCACCAGTTGCGAAGTTAGTCCATTTTACAGGCACACCTAAAGCCTTATCAAAAGTTTTTTTAACTTTTGCTTCTTGGTTTGGTGTTGCCCATTCTAAAAAGAATGCAACTCTTACTTCGTTCGCAGCAGCGTTAGCAACTGAAACAGATAAGTTAAGAGCAACAATAGTTCCTAGAATAAAACTAATTATTTTTCTCATTTAATCTCCTGTTTTTTAAATTTAAAAAGTTAATTAAATTAGAAAACTTAGGACTTGTAAATGATAGTTTATTAGAACCCTTATAAAGAATAAAGATCATACAACTTATAAGTGTATTTATAAAATACGATTTTTATGGAGAGGTTTTAAAAATTAGTCTATGAAATCAAGTATTAAATTAACGAAAAAAAATTAAAAAAATTATGAGTTCAGAAAATAAATTTAAAATGCCCAATTCTCTTAATGAGCATTGGATGCCATTTACATCAAATAAAGATTTTAAGGAAAACCCAAGATTAATAGTAGAGGCAAAAGGTGTATATTTAAAAAATCATCAGGGAAAAACTCAAATTGATGCGAGCTCTGGATTATTTTGCAACCCACTTGGTCATGGTAGAGAAGAAATTATTGAAGCAATTACCAAACAATTAAAGACAGTAGACTATGCGCAACCATTTCAACAAGGTTTTGGTGGTTCATTTGAACTTGCAACAAAAATATCAAAACATACACCTGGAAATTTAAATAGAATTTTTTACACAATCTGTGGATCGACAGCCGTTGAAACAGCAATCAAAATTTCGATTGCATATCACAAAGCACGAGGAGAAGGTCAAAGATTTAGATTTGTTGGAAGAGAAAGAGCATACCACGGAATGAACATTGGAGCGACTTCGGTTGGAGGAATGGTTAATAATGTTAAAACTTTTGCAAGTGTATTAATGCCAGGTGTAGTGCACATGAGACATACACATTTACCAGAACATAAGTTTGTATCAGGACAACCAGAGACTGGAGCAGAACTTGCAAATGATTTAGAAAGAATTTGTGCAAACTTTGGTGGTGAAAATATTGCTGCATGTATTGTAGAACCTGTAGCGGGCTCAACAGGGACACTTGTTCCACCAAAAGGTTATTTGCAAAGATTAAGAGAAATCTGCGATAAACATGGCATACTTTTAATTTTTGACGAAGTAATTACAGGCTGGGGTAGAATGGGTTCACCGTTTGGAGCTCAAGAATTTGGCGTTACTCCAGATTTAATGACAATGGCAAAAGCTACTACTAATGGAATTGTTCCAATGGGTGTTGTTGCATGTAAAGAAGAAATTTATGACGCTATTATGGACAATTCACCAAAAGGAACTATAGAATTATTTCACGGCTATACTTATTCAGGTATCCCAGTTTCAGTAGCAGCAGCGCTTGCTGTACAAGAAATTTTTGAAAAAGAAGATATATTTAATAGATCAAAGGAAATGGCACCATACTTTCAAGAAGCAATATTTTCACTGAAAGATATCGATGTAGTAGAAAATATAAGAGGATATGGAATGATGGCTGGAATTGATATGAAAATGGATAAAAAACCTGGTGTAGCAGGATTTACATGCTTTAAACATTGTTATGATGCAGGAGTAAATTTTAAAGCTACAGGTGATTGTTTAATTATAGCACCAATGTTTATTTCTGAAAAAAAACATATCGATGAAATAATTGAAAAATTAAGAACTGGAATAAATAATTACGCTAAATCTAAAAAAAATTAATTCTTTATGAAAATTGGGGTTCCTAAAGAAATTAAACCACAAGAAAATAGAATTGGACTAACACCAGATAGTGTTAAATCATTAACTTCAAACGGTCACGAAGTATTAGTTGAAAACAATGGTGGGTTTGAAGCAGGATTTGAAAATGAACAATATAAATCAGCGGGAGCTAAAATCGTTCAAAAAGCAGAAGATATTTTTAACGATGCAGAAATAATTGTTAAAGTTAAAGAACCTTTATCAAATGAAGTTAAAATGATTAGAGAAAATCAAATTGTTTTTACTTATCTTCATTTAGCAGCTGCAAAAGAATTAACTCAAGGATTAATTGATTCAAAATCAATTTGCATAGCTTATGAGACTGTTACTGATAAAAATGGAAGATTACCATTACTTGCTCCAATGAGTGCTGTAGCAGGAAGAATGTCTGTACAAGCAGGAGCTCATTGTTTAGAAAAAAATCAAAAAGGAAGAGGATTATTGTTAGGTGGAGCACCTGGTGTTGAAGGTGGAACAGTAGTAATTTTAGGCGGGGGTGTTGTAGGAGAAAATGCAGCAATTATTGCAACTGGTCTAAGAGCGAAAGTTCATGTTGTAGATAAATCTGAAGCAAGATTAAAACAGTTAAGTGAAATATTCGGTGATAAAATAATTCCTCAGCAAAGTGATAAAATAGACTTAAAAAAATTAGTTGCTGAGGCAGATCTTTTAGTTGGTGGAGTATTAATTCCAGGAGCAGAAGCCCCAAAATTAGTAACTAAAGATATGTTAAAGCTAATGAAACGAGGATCAGTAATTGTTGATGTGGCAATTGACCAAGGTGGATGTGTTGAAACAAGTAAACCAACAACACATGCTGAACCTACATATATTGTTGATGATGTTGTTCATTATTGTGTAGCTAATATGCCTGGAGGAGTTCCAAGAACTTCAACTATAGCATTAAACAAAGCAACACTTCCTTTTTTAAATAAACTTGCTACCGATGGTTACCAAAAAGCCTTAAAAGAAGACAATAATTTTCTTGAAGGTTTAAATGTTTGTAAAGGTAATGTTACTTATAAAGCAGTTGCTGATGTATTTGGTCACTCTTTTATATCTCCTTCAGAAGCTATAAAATAAAAAAATGAAAAAAGAACTGCCTAGCAGTACAAAAGTTGTTGTTATAGGTGGAGGTGTAACCGGCTGTTCAGTAGCATATCATCTAGCAAAATTTGGCTGGAAAGATACTATTTTACTTGAAAGAGACCAATTAACTTCAGGTACTACTTGGCATGCTGCAGGCCTTGTTAGTCAGTTAGGACCTTCGGCAGGTGTAACAAAGATTAGAAAATATTCATTAGAACTTTATAAAAAATTAGAAAAAGAAATAGAGTTTTCTAGCGGATTAAAATTAAATGGAGCTTTATCAATTGCAACCACAAAAGGAAGATGGCAAGAATTAAAAAGACAGGCAACAACCGCGCAACTATATGATGTCAATGTTGAAGTATTAAATATTGATCAGATAAAAAAAATTTATCCAATCATTAATGAAAAAGATGTTTTAGGGGGAATATTTATGCCAGGCGACGGTCAAGCTGATCCTATAGGTGTAACAAATTTACTCGCAAAAGCTGCAAGTAAAGAAGAAGTTAAAATATTTGAAAAATCACCAGTTGAAAAAATAATTAAAAAAAAAGGAAGAGTGGCGGGGGTCGTTGTAAATGGCAAAACTATTGAATGTGAATATATAGTTCTTGCAACAGGAATGTGGTCTAGACAAATAGGAGAAGATACAGGTTTTAGTATTCCATTATATCCTGCAGAGCACTTTTATGTAATTACCGAAGGTATTAATGAATTACCAAAAAACATACCAGTTTTAAGAGATTTTGATGACAGTTTATATTTAAAAGAAGATGCGGGAAAAATGTTAATAGGAATATTTGAAGGAAAATCAATTCCCGCATTCAATAAAACTAATAGAGTCCCAGAAGATTTTTCATATGGAGAATTTCCAGAAAATTTTGAACATTTTGAACCATATTTAGAAGCAGCTTTAAAAAGAGTTCCAATGTTAGAAAAAGTAGGAATCAGAAAGTTTTTTGCAGGACCAGAATCTTTTACTCCAGATACAAATACTCTTTTAGGTGAAGTACCGGGAGTTAAAAATTTATTTGCATGTTGCGGGTTGAATAGTATCGGAATTGGCAGTGGAGGAGGTGTAGGCAAAGTTACAGCTGAATGGTTGATGAATGGTCATATTAATGAAGACTTATTTATTTATGATATTAAAAGATTTCAAAATTTTCATTCAGATATAAATTTTATAAAAGAAAGAATTACAGAAACTTTAGGTGACTTATATGGAATGCATTGGCCATTTAAACAACATAAAACATCAAGAAATATAAAATTAGTTCCTTATCATGAAGAATTAAAAAATGCTGGAGCATGTTTTGGAGTTTCAGGTGGGTACGAAAGACCAATGTGGTTTGTTAACAATGGAGAAAGTGCAGAATATAAATATTCTTACAATTATCAAAATTGGTATCCGTCTGCTGAATTTGAGACAAAAAACGCAAGAGAGAATATTGGGTTATTTGAATTAACACCTTTTGCTAAATACGATTTAGATGGCAAAACTGTTTATGAAGAACTTCAAAAAATATGTACAGCGAATATAAAAAAAGAAATTGGAAAATGTACTTATACTCAAATGCTCAACGAAGATGGAGGTATTGAAACAGACTTAACAGTTGTTTGTTTAAAAGAAGATAGATATAGAATTATAACTGCTGCTGCTAATAGAGAACATGATAAATTCCATATAAAAAAATACTTATCTGAAAATATCGAATTATCAGACGTTACTGATGATTATTGTGTACTTGGTGTATTTGGACCAAAAAGTAGAGATTTGATGAAAGATTTAAGTAACGATGATTATTCCAATGAAAATTTTAAATTTGCTACAGCAAAATATATTAAAATTAATGAAACAAAGATTTGGGCCCAAAGGTTATCTTATGTGGGTGAATTAGGTTATGAACTTTATATAGCAAGAGATAAAGCTCAAGAAATATTTAACTTAATTATAAATAATGGAAAAAAATATCAATTATCACTTTGTGGAATGCATGCAATGGATATTATGAGAATGGAAAGTGGGTTTTTACATTGGGGACATGATATTTCACCTGAGGAGAATCAATACGAGGCAGGTCTTAACTTTGCAATTAGTTATAAAAAAAATATAGATTTTGTCGGAAAACAGGCGTTACTTAAAATTAAGGAAAAAAAACAAACAAAAAAATTTGTAATGCTAACTTTAAAAAATAGTAAACCAGGTGAACCACTAATGCTTCATGATGAGCCTATTTATGTTGATGGAAAAATTTTTGGAAGAACAACTTCAGGAAATTATTCATTTAATTTTAATAAAAACTTAGCTTTTGGATATTTAAAAATTGATCAAGATATAAATTCTTTAAAAAATAAATTAATTGAGATTGAAATAGAGAAAAATAAGCATGAAGCAGAAATTTTATCCAAACCTCTTAACCAAAATAATTACAAAAATTCCTAATTTAGAACTATTATAGGGTATTTTTTATTACTAACCCAAATTGGACTATTATTTAATTGTTCACAACCAATATCTGTGATTAAATTTAGATTATATGAGTGGAGAGCAGATCACAAATAATTCAATTGAGACCCAAACTTTGGAAGGTGAACTTCACTCATTAAAAAATTCTTCAAAAAAAAAAAGAGTAGATATAAACGATCTTCTTAACAAAGTTAGATCAGCACAAAAAAAAGAAAAAATGGAATCCACAATTTTCTTTGGATTGGTAGCAGCGGTTATAGTGGTAACTGGAATAATAGTTTCAATTTAAGAAAAAAAGACAATATTATTAATTCTTGAGATTATAGATGTAAGTTCTTTTATATTATTCAATCTTTGTTTGTTTAATTCAGTAATTAATTTACCTTCTGTAATAAAATAAAGATTATTTTTATCTTTATATATATCCTTTTGTTTTAACAGTATTTTTAATTTTCTAATTACAGTTGGTCTTGGTATTCCTGTAAGATCACTAATTGTCATAGCATTTAATCCTTTTTTATCTCCTACATTTATAACTTCTTCTATCCATTCTCTTTGATAATGACTCTTTTTTTCAGATTTTTTTAAAAACATGATTTGATTGTAAAGCAAAGAACCAATAATGAACCACATTTCCATATCATTATTAGCAATTTCTTTTCTTATAAGAAGATATCTTATTTGGTATTCTAAAAAAATTGCTAAAATTTGAGTAAATCTTTCTTTTATTTTTTCTATAAAATATTCTTTTTGATAATAATTTTTTACTTTTTTCTCTTTGTGCAATAAATAAGAAACATATTGTAAAATTTTTGAAAAAGAACTAATCGTAGTTTCTGGTTTTTGTAGCAAACCTGCTTTTAATGTCACAGTAATTACTTTTTTATTCTTTATTAACACTCCTTCTTTTTCTAATTCTAAAATTTTTCTTCTTGTAGTTTCTTTAGAAAGTCTAAGTTTTTGTGATATTTGAATTATATTAATTTTATCTAAATTAAATCTAGGATTAATATAAAATTCATTCAAGGATTTAACTTTGAATATTTCGTTAAGCTCGGCAAAGTTTTCTTTATATAAATATATCAAAATATTATATTTATCTATATCTCCTAAAGCTTTGTAAGCTTGTTGCATCCAGGCAAACTGGAATTCGACAAATAAGTAATGTATGGAGTCGTAATTATTGCAATAAGTTTCGTAAATTTTTTTCTCAGAAACTTTTGTCGGATAAAATTGATTTGTTCTATTTTGCATTATAAATAATTTTTTATATGAAAAAATATAACAAATTATTTATTACAATTAAAACCTCTATTTAGAAAAAGTATCGTTATATTGATTACTAACTCTTACAAAAGTAGTACATTTGCTTAATTGTTTTAATGATGGAGCACCAACATATGTACAGCTGCTTCTAACTCCACCCAGTATGTTTAAAATAGTATCTTTTATTTTTCCTCTATACTTTACTCTTACAGTTCTGCCTTCGCTACTTCTATAATCTGACAATCCACCATAATGCTTTTTATTTGCAACATCAGAACTTGATCCATAAAATTCAATATATTTTGATCCATTAGATTTAACTAATTTACCCTTGCCTTCATCATGACCGGCAAGCATTCCTCCAAGCATAACAAAATCTGCACCTCCTCCAAAACCTTTTGCAACATCTCCAGGACAAGTACATCCTCCATCTGCAATTATGTGCGCACCTAATCCATGTGCAGCATCTGCACATTCTATAACTGCACTTAATTGTGGGTATCCAACACCAGTTTGAATTCTTGTTGTACAAACACTTCCAGGTCCTATTCCAACTTTAACTATATCTGCACCACTTAACACTAGCTCTTGGGCCATATCTGCTGTCACAACATTTCCAGCAATTATAGTCTTTGTTGGATATTTATCTCTTACCGATTTAATAAAGCTAGTAAAATGCTCTGAATATCCATTTGCTACATCTATACAAATGAACCTAAAAAAACTAAATTCTTTCATTATTTTATCTAAATTTTGAAAGTCTTCTTTCTTAATTCCAATACTGATTGCAATATTCTGATACATTGATTTAATTTTTTTATATTGCTTAATTTTTTTAATATCGTGTTGTTTTGTTAAGCAAGTAATCATTCCATATTCATTTAGTTTTTCAGCAACGCCTAATTCTCCAACTCCATCCATATTTGCTGCCATAATTGGTGTACCAGACCATTCATTTTTACTGTATTTAAATCTATATGTTCTTAGTAGATTTACGTCTTTTCTGCTTTTTAATGTGCTTCTTTTAGGCCTAAATAAAACATCTGAGTAGTCTAGTTTTAATTCTTCTTCAATTCTCATCGATGATGAAACTAACGACGAAAAACATTATTTCAATTGAATTATGACTTGTGGATAAGTATTGAAACAAAATATAAAACTATTATAAATCAACAGAAATAATGTGGCGGGGTAGCTCAGTTGGTTAGAGCGCGGGACTCATAAGCCCGAGGTCAGTGGTTCGATCCCACTTCCCGCTACCATGAAGTTATAATTTTAACCATCTTTTATTTTTTAAAGTCCAATTTACAACTTCATGAATTCTTTTTTCGATAGATATCTTTGGTTTCCAGCCCAATTTTTTCATTAAATTTCCATCTAGAGCATATCTTAAATCATGACCTGGTCTACTGCTGTGAAAATCAACCATTTTATATTTTATTTTTTTTCCTACTGATTTAGCTATTAATTTAGCCAATTGTAAATTATCTAATTCAACTGGTCCAACTAAATTGAATTTTGGACATTTTGCTCCTCCAAAATCATTTTTAATTTTTTTTATAATTTTATTTTTATTTTTAATTAAAAACAAGCATCCATCGGCAACATCTGCTGCATGAATGTAATGTCTGCTTCCAGCTTTAGTTTTATTTTTGTTACTATGTATTTCAACAGACAATCCATCTCTGGCACTTATAATACATTTTGGAATAAATTTTTCTGGATGTTGTCTTTCTCCAAAAACATTCATTGTATGAGTTATAAAAACAGGTAATTGATAACTGTTTTCAAAAGCTACAGCTAATTCTTCGCCACCAGCTTTTGTTGCGCTGTAGGGGTTAGTTGAATTATATCTATCTCTCTCTTTATATTTTACTTTATTTGGTGCCGGTCCAAAAACTTCATCGGTACTAAAATAAACAAATAATTCTAAATTTTTACATTTTCTTGCAAAATTAAGAATATTACATGTTGCAACTACATTATCATATACAAAAGTTAGAGGATCTGTAATTGATCTATCTACATGACTAGATGCTGCCATGTGTAAAATGAAATTAAATTTCCCCAAATCAGCTGAAAGCATTTCATTAATTTCAGCCCTCAAATCATGATGAACAACCCTTAGCCTCTTTTTATTTTTATCAGACATTTCATTCATCATGTCCGAAATTCTATTTAAGTTTCCTGAATAATCTAACCTATCTAGAGAAACAACATCCCAATCAGTTTTATCTAATATATGTTTAATAGTATGGTGTGCTATGAAACCGGCTCCACCTGTTATTAATACTCTTTTTTTCATAAATTACGAACAAACTATTATATTTTAAATACTCTAACAATATATTAAATATAAGAGGATGGATTTAACAATTGTAATTGTATCTTTTAAAAGTGGAGACATACTACACAGGTGCATAAAATCAATAGATAAAAAATATCCTATTATAGTAGTAGAAAATTCACAAAACTTTAAACTTAAAGAGGAATTAGAAAAAAAATATTCAAATTTAGAATGTATTTTACCAGAAAAAAATTTAGGATATGGGGCTGGAAACAATTTAGGAATAAAAAATTCTAAAACAAAATACGTACTAACACTAAATCCAGATACAATATTGTATGAAAGTACAATTTCCAAATTATTAGAACAAGCAAACAAAATTGAGGATTTTGCATTATTGGGTCCTAAAGTAATATCTGGTACAGAAAATATGTCCAATATGGATTCAAAAATAAAAGAAGTTAGTTATATTAAAGGTTTTGCAATATTTTTTAATAAAGAAAAATTTAATAATATTGGATATTTTGATGAAAATTATTTTTTATACTTTGAGGAAATAGATTTATGCAAGAAAGTAATCAAATCTAAGAACAAAATTTATTTAATTAATAGCGCATTAATTAAGCATGAAGGGGGTAAATCACATGAAGATCAATACGATTTTGAAATGGAACTTTCTAGAAATTGGCATTGGATGTGGTCTTCTTTTTATTATTATAAAAAAAATTATAACTATTATTTTGCATTATTTAAAGTTCTTAAAAAAATTGTATCTTCAATAATTAAAATATTTTTTTATTCATTAAATTTAAAAAAAGATAAAAGAAAAATTTATTCACAAAGACTCAGTGGATTATTTAATAGTATTAGAGGTAAAAAATCTTGGTATAGACCAAAGTTCGACGATTGATTAATGTCCTGGAAATTCAATTAAATTTTCTACTTTGTAACCTGATTTGATTAATTTATCACATCCACCTAAATCAAAAAGATTAATAACAAAAATAAATCCTGAAACTGATCCTTCAGAAATGTCAACTAGTTTTGCAGCAGCTTCAGCGGTTCCTCCAGTAGCAATTAAATCATCAATAATTAAAACAGAATCATTTTCTTTAATAGAATCTTTATGAACTTCTATCGTAGCAGTTCCATATTCTAACTCAAAATCTACTGAATGAGTTTCAGCTGGAAGTTTATTTTTTTTTCGTAAAAGTATGAAAGGTTTATCAAGTATATAAGATACTGCTGATGCAAAAACAAAACCCCTTGATTCAATTGCTGCAATTTTATCTACTTTGAACTTTTTACTTCTTTCAACTATTTGATTAATACATTCTTTAAAAGCTTTCTCATTTTTAATTAATGTTGTTATGTCTCTAAAAAGAATTCCTTTTTTAGGATAATCTTTAATTGACCTAATATAATCTTTTAAATCCATAATAAATTACGATATATAAATAAATAAATTATTTTTTTGATATGGCAAACAATAAATTAGCAATAATTGGAGGTAGTGGGCTGTATGATGTTGAAGAATTTAAAGAAAGAGAACTTCTAGATATAAATACACCATGGGGCAAGCCTTCCGATGAAATCCTAAAAACAACTTATAATAATAAAGAAATTTATTTTTTACCTAGACATGGAAAAGGGCATTTTATCAATCCATCGAAAATAAATTTTCGAGCTAATATTGATTCTTTAAAGCAATTGGGAGTTACAGATATTGTATCAGTATCAGCTGTAGGTTCTTTAAAAGAAAATTTGTCACCAGGAAAGTTCGTAATAGTAGACCAATTTATTGATAGAACTTTTGCAAGAAATAAAACTTTCTTTGATGATGAGATAGTAGCTCATGTATCAATGGCACATCCAACTTCAAATGGATTAATGAATGCGTGTGAGGAAGCGATAAAAAAAGAAAATATAGAATATCAAAGGGGTGGAACCTATGTTGTAATGGAGGGACCTCAATTTTCAACACTTGCAGAGTCCAATTTATACAGATCATGGAAAGCAGATGTGATTGGCATGACCAATATGCCAGAAGCAAAATTAGCGAGAGAAGCTGAAATTAGATATGCTTCAGTTTCAATGATAACAGACTACGATTGTTGGCATCCAGATCATGAAAATGTTGATGTTCAACAAGTTATAAAAGTTCTTTTAAATAATGCCGCTAAAGCAAAAAATATGATTAAAAATCTAATTGAAAATTTTGAAAATCACATAGACCCAAAAGATCCAACAAACAATTGTTTAGATGTTGCAATTATTACAGCTCCTGAAAAAAGAACACAAAAAACAAAAGATAAATTAAAAACAATTGCTGGAAGAGTTTTACTTAAATGAAGATTGAAGGTAAAGAATATCGCACAATCTGGTTTGAAAACAATGTTGTAAAAATTATTGATCAAACAAAACTTCCACATCAATTTATTATAAAAGATCTTAAAACAGCCAAAGATGCAATTAATGCTATAAAAATTATGGAAGTTAGAGGAGCTCCTTTAATTGGAGCTACTGCTGCTTATGGATTAGTTTTATCTATTATTGAAAATAATGATCAGTCTTTTTTAAAAAAATCTGCAGAAAATTTAATTAACTCAAGACCAACTGCTATAAATTTAAAGTGGGCAGTTGATAGAATGATAAACAAATTATCAGGTGTTAATAGTGATAAAATTTTAGAAATAGCATTAAAGGAAGCAAAAGAAATTTGTGAAGAAGATGTTAAATTTTGTGAAAATATTGGATTAAATGGTCTTAAAATTATAGAGGAAATTTATAATAAAAAAAAAGATACAGTAAATATACTAACCCATTGTAATGCTGGATGGCTTGCAACAATTAACTGGGGAACTGCAACTTCTCCAATTTATCACGCACACAAAAAGGGTATACCAGTTCATGTTTGGGCTGATGAAACAAGACCTAGAAACCAAGGAGCAAACTTAACTTCTTATGAGTTAAATGAAGAGAATATACCCAATACTATTATTGCAGATAATACAGGAGGAATTTTAATGCAAAGAGGTGAAGTTGACATGTGTATTGTTGGAACAGATAGAACATTAGCAAATGGAGACGTTTGTAATAAAATTGGAACATATTTAAAAGCATTGGCAGCCAAAGATAACAATGTTCCTTTTTACGTAGCTTTACCCAGTTCAACAATTGATTGGGATATTAAAAATTATAAAGATATACCAATAGAAGAAAGAAATTCAGAAGAATTATCGCACATAGAAGGCTTGGATGAGAGTGGAAAATTAAAAAAAATCCAAATTTATCCAAAAAAAAGTAAATCAATGAATTTAGCTTTTGATGTGACACCTGCAAAATATGTTACAGGATTAATTACTGAAAAAGGTGTATGTGAAGCATCAGAAAAAGGATTAAAGGATTTGTTTAAATGAAAAATATAAAAGAAAGAGAAGACATAATAAAATATGCACTTATGTTAAATACTACAAATTTATCTCCTCTTAGATCAGGAAATCTTTCTATTAGAGTAATTGAAAATGATGTTGAAGGATTTCTTTTAACACCATCTGGTATTAAATATGAAACTCTTAAACCCGAAGATATTGTTTTTCTTGCTCTAAATGAAAAGTACGACAATTTAAAAATGTTTAATTCTGGATTAAATCCATCCTCGGAATGGCGATTCCATCAAGATGTGTATTTAAAAAAAAGAGAAGCAAAAGCTATTGTTCATGCTCACTCTCCTCACGCTACAGCAGTTTCAACCCACGGTAAATCAATTCCGGCATTTCATTACATGGTAGCTTTGGCTGGTGGAGACGATATTAAATGTGCTGAGTATGCAACCTTTGGTACACCAGACCTATCCATCAATATAATAAAAGCGTTACAGAAGAGGAAAGGTTGTTTAATGTCTAACCATGGACAAATAACTATCGGTGGAACTTTAAAGCAAGCTTTTGAATTAGCTCAAGAGATAGAAAATATTTGTCATCAATACATAATTGCATTAAAATTAGGACAACCTAAGATTCTTTCATCAACTGAGATGAGTAAAATTTTAGATAAAATAATTCATTATAAAAAGGGTTAACTTTTTATAATTATAGAGGGAGATATGATTAAAGTTGGGGAGCATATTACTCTAGATATAATTGGAACTAAGAAAGAATATGATGCATCTTTCTTTGAAAGCCTAGTTCATAAAATTGCAGAAAAAGCCAAAGTAACAGTTTTAAATATTGCAAAATATAAATTTGAACCCCAAGGTTTTACTCTAGTAGCTTTGTTAGCAGAAAGTCATATTAGCTTTCATACATATCCAGAAAAAGGAATAATTAGTTTTGATTTTTATACCTGTGGAACAGTTGCTCCATCAATTGCTTTAGATGTTATAAAAAAAGAAATTGAACATAAAAGAATAATTAAAAAAGAATTAAATAGAGATACAATTTCTTTCTATTATGACAACACAAGTACAAAAGGTTTGCAAAAAAATTATCTTGTAAAAGAAGTTATTGAGGATTTTAAATCCAAAGTCGGACAGCATATAGAGATATTAGATTTAGTAGAATATGGTAAATCTTTATTTATAGATGGGGATTTACAAGTGGCTGAGAGTGATGAACATTTATATAGTGGAACATTCGTAAATTCTGCAATGAAACTCAATAAAAGCAAAGATAGAGCTGCAATTATTGGTGGAGGTGACGGAGGTGTTGCAAGAGAGTGTATAGCAAAAGGTTTTGGATTTATTGATTGGTACGAATTAGACCCAGAAGTGGTAGAAGTTTGTAAAAAACATATTGGATCTATTGGCAAAAATGCTACTGAGAAAAATTCTGTAAAATGTGTTTGGGGAGATGCCTTCGAAAGTATAAAAAAAGTTGAAGATGATAGTTATGATAAAATATTTATTGATTTAAATGATGATCAGTTTTGTATAGATCTTGCAGCTAAAAATATGAACTCACTAGTAAGAATTCTTAAACCTGATGGAGTGATAACAGCTCAAGTTGGAAGCCAGGACAAAAAACCAAAACAAGTAGATAATTGGCTAGATGTGTTTAATAAAAATTTTGGCAATGCTACCTTGGATAGAGTATATATACCAAGCTTTGATAGTTCTTGGAATTTTTACTCATCAATTAACCATTAATTTTATCTTTTTAAATCTCAGATTTTGTGGAATAATGCCTTTTAATTAATATTAATTATAGGGGTAAATAATGAAATTGAAAAAAATTATATTAAGCGTTTTTGCTTCTTTATTTCTTTTTAGTTCAACTCTATCTGCGGATACAATTAGAATTGCAACTGAGGGAGCATACCCTCCATGGAATTCTAAATCTGAAGATGGAAAACTAATTGGATTTGAAGTTGAACTTGCAAACTGGCTATGTATTTACATGGAAAGAGATTGCAAAATTGTTGAGCAAGACTGGGATGGAATGATTCCAGCATTAAGAATGAGAAAATACGATGCTATTATGGCAGGTATGTCTATTACTGATGAAAGAAAAAAAGTAATAACTTTTTCTCAAGGTTATGCTGATGAAGTAGCATCTCTTGCAGTAATGAAAGGTTCAGATCTTGAAGGAATGTCTACACCAGAAGGTATAAATTTATCTTTAGGTGGTAAAGATGTTAAAGCTGCTCTTAAAACTATTACAGGAGCTTTAGCTGGAAAAACTGTTTGCACACAAACTGGAACTATTCATCAAAACTTTTTAGAGTCCGGTGATGTGGGATCAGTTGATGTTAGAACTTACAAAACTCAAGATGAAGTTAACCTTGATCTATCAGCTGGAAGATGTGATGCAGCATTAGCAGCAGCGGTAGCATTTACTGACTACGCTGAAAAATCTGGAAAAGCTGTTGTGTTAGTTGGACCAACTTTCTCTGGTGGACATTTTGGAAACGGAGTAGGTGTTGGTTTGAGACAAGAAGCACAATTTGGTTCAGACTCTGCTCTTGGAAAAAGAGATGCTCAACTACTTAAAGATTTCAATAAAGCTATTGATAAAGCAAGAAGCACAGGAAAAATTAGTGAGCTTGCTACTAAGTGGTTTGGCTTTGACGCATCAATGTAAATTTAAAATTTAAAAGGCGGTTAATTTTAACCGCCTTTTACCATGGACTTAATATCATTTGGAGACAACGGTTGGGGTGATGAGCTTTTTGTAGCTACACTCATGACAATTGCTGTTGCAGTTACAGCAATGTTAATCGGTTTTTTATTTGCATTAGTTTTTACACCTTTAAAACTTTCAAAATATAAAATTTTAAATTTAGTTGCTAATTTTTACACTACGGTTGTAAGAGGAGTCCCAGAACTTTTAGTTATTTACCTTTTCTTTTTTGGAGGAAGCGGAGCGATAATGTATGTTGCTCAGATTTTTGGTTATTATGATTATATTGAAATCAATGCTTTTTTGACTGGCGCTATTTCAATTGGAATTATTTCTGGCGCTTATTCTACAGAAGTTTTTAGAGGTGCAATTCAATCAATAGACAAAGGTCAGTTCGAAGCTTGTCATGTTTTAGGTTTAAAAAAATATATATATTTTTTTAAAGTAATTATGCCTCAAATGTTAAGACTAGCGATACCTAATCTTAGCAATGTTTGGCAAATAACTTTAAAAGATACATCTTTAATTTCTGTTACTGGATTAGTTGAGATTATGAGACAATCTTATATTGCAGCAGGATCAACTAGAGATCCACTTTTCTTTTATTCTTTTGCAGCGCTTTTATACTTAATGCTTACTTATTTAAGTATGAAATTTATCAATAAATTGGAAAAAAACTATAGCAGAGGATATTGATGGACCTAGAACTAATAATAACAAGTTTCCCAAAATTACTTAATGCAACAGTTGTAACTTTAAAACTTTTATCTGCATCATTATTTTTTGGTCTATTTTTAGGATTATTTTTTGCAATTCTAAGATTAAATAAAAATAAATTAATAAGTGGTTTTGCGTATGTATATTCATATGTATTTAGAGGAACGCCACTTTTAGTTCAGATATTTATTATTTATTTCGGCCTTGGACAAATTGAGTATTTAAGAACTACTTTTTTATGGGTTATTTTAAAAGAACCATATTGGTGTGCAATTATTGCATTTTCATTAAACACTGGAGCATACACTTCCGAGATATTAAGATCAGCATTTGAAACAATAAAACCAGGTATAATTGAAGCTGGAAGAAGCTTAGGATTAAATAAAATATTTATCTTTACTAAAATACAAATACCAATAGCAATTAAACAGTCTTTACCTGCTTATGGTAACGAAATAATACTAATGTTAAAAGGCACATCTCTTGCAAGCACAGTTACTCTTTTAGATATAACAGGTGTTGCAAAATTTATAATATCTACAACTTTTAGACCAATTGAAGTATTTATAGTGGCAGGAAGTATTTATTTATTTATTACTTTTTTGATTCATAATATAATAAAATATTTAGAGAAAAAATATAGTTATCAATAATGAAAGTTGCTTGCATACAGTTATCAGGAGGTGAAAACTATAAAAAAAATTTTAATCAAACAATTAATTATATAAAAAAATCTATAAAATTAGGTGCTGATCTTATTATTACACCAGAAACAACTTCTATAATTACAAGTAATATAAAAATTTTAACTCAAAATACTTTTACAATGCAAACTGATCCTCTTCTTAAAGAAGTGAAGGAAATATCAAAAAAAAATAAAAAATGGATTTTAATTGGATCTATAGCAGTGAAAGATAAAAAAAAATTTAGAAATAGATCAATTATGATAGGGCCTAATGGTAAAATTGTAAAATATTATGATAAAATTAAAATGTTTGATGTAAAGTTAAAAAATAATGAAAAACACCAAGAAAGCAAAACATACAAACCAGGAAACAAGTTAGTTTCTATTAAGTTGCCTTGGGGCAATCTAGGCTTAACAATTTGCTTTGATTTAAGATTTCCTGAAATTTATAGAAATTTATCAAAAAAAAATGTTCATTTTATTAGTGTGCCATCTGCATTTACCAAGATAACAGGAAAAAAACATTGGTTAGAGCTACTTAAAGCCAGAGCAATTGAAAACTTCTGCTATATATTTGCGCCAAACCATACAGGCAGAAATACGAAACAAAGAGAAACTTTTGGTCATTCAGTTATTATTTCACCAGACGGTAAAATCCTTAAAATTAAAAAAAAAGGAACAGGAATTATTTGTACTAAAATTAATCCAAAACTTTCAATGGATCTAAGAAAAATTATACCAAGTTTAAATTAATAATTTGTATATTCTTTGATTTCTTTTATTTTTGATCCTGTGTGATTGTTTATATCTAATTTGATTTTAGCTCGAGTATCGTTAAGAAAATGAACATCTCTAGACAATCTAATAAATTCTTCTCCAAAATTTGAATCTTTTTCACACTTTCTTTTATCATCTTCAATAACCCACAATTTTGAATTTATATTTTTTAAGGCAACAAAAAATTTTTCTAATTTTACATCCATTTTTACATTTTTTTCTAGTTCATTTTTTAAAACTTTATATTCGTCATTTATAAAATTAAGCTTCTCAGAGTCTTTAATTCTGTCTTTTTTAATTTCTAAAATGGATATTTTGTCAAAAAGTTCTCCAACAGATACTTCAACTAGAATTTTATTCATAAAATTTTATAGTGTGTTAAGTTGTTAAAAATATGTCTAATATTTTAATAATAAAACACGGTTCTTTAGGAGATATAGCGCAAGCTTGTGGTGCAATTCAAGATATATCTGAAAACCACAATAACGATCAAATATATCTTTTAACTACAAAGCCATATTTTGATTTATTTAAAAAAAATCCCTATTTAACAGATGTAATATTAGACAAGAGATTATCCAGATTTAATCTAATCTACCTTTATTTTTTGATGAGAAAAATAAAAAAACTAAAAATTTCCAAGGTTTATGATTTACAAAATTCTTCAAGAACAAGTTTTTATAAAAAAATTTTATTTCCAAATTCAAATTTCAATACATGGTCGTCATCTGAAACAACACTCCCAAAAGATAAAACAAAAGAAGAATTTGATAAAAAATCTGTTCTGGAGAGATTTAACCATCAACTACAGACTTCAGAAATAAATACCAAGTATACATTGCTCCCTGATTTTTCTTGGAGTTGTTCAGATATATCAAAAATAAAATCAGAATATAAATTAGAAAAATATATAGTTTTATTCCCATTCTGCTCGCCCCATCTCTCTCAAAAAAAGTGGCCTTATTACAATGAGCTAATTGAAAAAATAAAAAGACAATATAACGATCAGTACAAAATTGTAGTAGCACCAGGCCCAGATGAAATTAATGATTCAAAAAATATTAATGCATTATGTATTTTAGATAATGGTAAAGCTTTAGATATTTCTCAACTTTCATCATTAATAAAAGATAGTTCATTTGTTATTGCAAACGATACAGGGCCTGCACATATGTCAGCACATTTAGGAGCCAAAGGTTTAACTTTATTTGGATCCCATACTACAGCTTACAAAGTTAGCATTGAAAGAGACAATTTTAAAGCAATTCAAGTTAATGATTTAGCAAAACTATCTACAGACAAAGTTTTAGAAAAAATTAATTTAAACTAAATATAAATTTTATCTGCTAAGCCGTAACAAAGAAGAGCGCTTAAAACTGTAAGTGCACCAGGAGCTATTATTCCCTCTTTAGAAGTTTTTTCATTTGTACCTAAATTTCCTTTTTGATGGGACCAAATAGCAAAAACGAAAGCACATGCATTCTGCAAAAATATTAAATTAAAGAAAGCCCATGTATTTTCTAATCCATCAGCTCTTATAAAGCCCACATAGATTGCCATTAAAACGGAACCAACAAATATAGAACCAAAAAACCTCGTCATGATTGCCGAACCATCTCCCATACCGTATTGGTCAACAAATGCTTTAGTTGTAAATAAGCATCTAAATGCATACACGGCGAAAGCTCCAAAATGTACTATGAAAATTATAAAATAAATAATTCCATTAAATTTATCGATCATAAATTTATCTTATCACAAAATTTTTAAATATTCTTTGGTTATATTATCCCATTCAAATTTAGTTGAGTAATCTTTAGCTTTTTTACCCATTTCTAAATATGAATTATTTTTTAAAATTAAATCTATACTAGAATAAATTTCTTCTAAATTATTACCATCACAAATAATTCCTGTTTCATTATTTTTTATTGCATCTGATGCACCTCCGTCTTTTCCACCAATAGAAGGTATTCCGTATTGAGCAGCTTCTACGTATGCAATACCAAATCCTTCAACTGAAGTTTTGTGTATAATTGATGGCATAACAAAAAGATTTGATTTTGAAACTAGTGCATTTTTCAGGTCTTGAGGGATATTTTTTAAAAATATTACTTGTTCATTTAATTCTAGTTCATTTGTAAGTTTTTTAACATTTTCTTCTTCTTCGCCATAACCTATGCAAGTATAAACAATATTTGGGTATATTTGTTTAAGGTTTCTTAATGCCATTATTACTTTTTCATGATTTTTTCTTTTATCAAACCTCGAAACTGTAATTAATCTAGGATTTTTATTTTTTAATAAATTTTCAGCTTCTTTAATTGATGATTTATCTATTTCTTTAGCTGGAAATACACCTGGATTAATAACAATAATCTTATTTTCATCTATTCCGATCTCCATAGCAAGATTTTTTGTATATTCAGAATTAGCAACAACCAAATCAATATTATCAAAAACTTTTAAAATTCTTCTATTAGCAAACGATCCTTTTTTATGATTAATTTCTTTAGAGTGAATTAAACAAATTTTTTTCTTTGATGTTTTAATTAGTTCCAAACTTTTCCAATGATCTGCAATAACACAACTAACATTTTTATTTTTTTTTATAAATTCATTTACCAAGTATGATTTTCGATGCTTTCTTAAAAGTTTAATTCCTGCAACTCTATCGATTGAAAAAGATACTTTTTGATCATGCTCTTTATAATTTTCATGAAAGTCAGCAAATACTTTTACTAAATTGTATTTTGCTATAGAGCAGGTTAATCCCCACATTAAGTTTTGCATTCCTCCAACTTCTGGAGGAAAAGATCTGGTAACTACTATATACATTAATTATTCAACCACTTGATATTACAACCCATACTTGGAATTTGACTTTCCGGTCCTTTTCCTGTTTCAGAAATTTGTTTCATTGCCTTATATAAATCACTTTCTCCACTTCTTACAGGTTTCAATTCTTTTAATTCTCTAATTCTTCCTCTGTATTGTAATTCTAAATCTTTATTATAACCAAAAAAATCAGGAGTACATACAGCATCATATTTTTTTGCAACCTCTTGGGTTTCATCAATCATATATGGAAAATTAAATTTATTTTCTTTTGAGAATTCAATCATTTTTTCAAATGAGTCTTCAGGATAATTTTTTACATCGTTAGAGCAAATTGCTACTGATTTTATCCCAAAATCAGCTAATTTATTTGTATCCTCAACAATATCCTCAATAACTGCCTTTACATAAGGACAATGATTGCAAATAAACATTATCAAAGTTCCATTAACTCCCTTGATATCATTTAGTGAAATAATTTTATTATCAGTAGATTTTAATTGGAAAGTTTCAGCTTTTTTTCCAAAATCACATATTGGAGTTTTTGTTAGTGACATGTTAAGTATTATATAAGATATGTTTTATGATTTGGAAAATAAAAAACCAAAAAATTCTGGCGAAAATTGGGTCGCACCTAATGCTGTTATTATTGGAGATGTAACATTAGATAAAAACTCTAGCATTTGGTTTAATGCAACTCTTAGAGGAGATATAGAAAATATTCACATAGGCGAGGGCTCTAATATACAAGATGGAAGCGTTTTACATACCGATCCAGGTTGTCCTTTAAAAGTAGGAAAGAATGTAACAGTTGGCCACCTTGTTATGCTTCATGGATGCACGATAGGAGATAACAGTTTAATTGGAATTGGCGCTGTGATTCTTAATAATGCAAAAATTGGAAAAAATTGCATTATAGGAGCCAAAGCTCTGATTACTGAAAATAAAGTAATACCAGACAATTCACTTGTAATTGGCTCTCCTGGTAAAGTTATTAGAGAGGTAACCGAAGAAGAAAAAAAAGATATAGCAGAAAATACTAAACATTATCAAGACAACTGGAAGAAATATTCTAAATCAATATTTTAATTAAAAAGTAGGTCATTAACTGAATAAATAATTAATCCTAAAATTATTATAAAAAAAATTCCAAAAGCAATCTGTTCCAGTGACTTTTTTTTAAGTTTTGTTTCGCCTTTTTTGTATTGTCTTATTTGGATTATGCCAAAGCGCATAGCAATCATTCCTAAAATTATTAGAGATAAATAAAAAATAAATTTTATAAACATTTTTAAGGGACAAGCCAATATTCTTTATTGTTATCAACTTCAAATCTAGCTCTTCGATGACCTTTGGCAGCTAAATAAAGCCATTCAATAGTTTTTATTTTACATTGAATTACAGTAAAGTTCTTATAACCTTCTTCACTTTGCTCCATAGTAAATTCAAAATTATCTAATTCTGGTTTTAATCCAGATGTTGGGTTAGGAGATTCTGTTCCAGGTCCATTTTCAACTAAATAACATTTTCTGCTGATATGTCCTGTTTTTGACCAAGACTCTTTTGTAATTTCGTTGTTATGATTAATTGTACATTCAACTTTCAATCTGACCTGGATCTTTTCTTCTTTGTCATAGAAAAGCATAGAGGCATTTTTATTGTTTTTTAATTTAGGAATTTTATCAGATCTAATATCACTATGAAATTGAACTATATTATTTGATTGATCAGATTTTCTAAGAACCACAATCCTTCCATCAAAATCTTTTTGATTTCCACAAATAAAAACTGGAATTCTGAATTGAGAGCTTCTGTTAGTCACCGCATCATCTAGCATTGACCAAATTTTTTTTTTGATTTCTTTTAAATCTTCATAGTATGCTGGTTGCATACATTATTACTTTCTAAATCTTTTGATTAAACTAGATGTATCCCAACGTTTACCACCAAGTTCTTGAACTTCACCATAATATTTATCAATTATTTCAGTTATAGGAAGCAAAGATCCATTATTTTTGGCTTCATCCATTGCAATTTTTAAATCTTTTCTCATCCAATCAACTGCAAAGCCAAAATCAAATTTATCATCAATCATTGTTTTATATCTATTATCCATTTGCCAAGACTGAGCTGCTCCTTTTGAGATAACTTCAATAACATCTTCCATATTTAACCCAGCTTTCATTCCAAAATTAATTCCTTCTGATAATCCTTGAACTAAGCCAGCGATACATATTTGATTAACCATTTTTGCTAACTGACCACTCCCAGCTTTACCAAGTAATTTCATTTTTTTACTGTAACAATCAATCACATCTTTTGCTTTTTCAAAATCTTCTTTATCTCCACCAATCATTACAGTTAAGGCACCATTTTCTGCTCCTGCTTGACCTCCTGAAACAGGTGCATCTAAAAATCCCCAATCATGTGCTTTAGATGATTTGTATAATTTTCTCGCTATCTCAGCTGAAGCAGTTGTGTTATCAATATGAACTGCTCCTTTTTTAATTGTGTTATAAATACCATTACTTCCAATTGTTACTTCAGAAAGATCATTATCATTTCCAACACATGTAAAAACAAAGTCAGCTCCTTCAGCAGCCTTTGAAGGAGTTTCTGCTTTTACTCCTTTGTATTCAGCAAGCCATTTATCTGCCTTTGTAGTTGTTCTATTATAAACAGTTACTTTATGTCCAGCTTTTGATATATATCCAGCCATTGGATAACCCATTACACCAAGACCAATGAAAGCAACTTTACAAGTCATAAAAAAATATGTTTAAAAATTTAAGTTTAAAAGTAGTTATATTTGGATTCATATTTACATTTTTTTCAAGTTTTGGACAGAGTTTTTTTTTAGGAATATTTAATCCTAGTATAAGAAATGAATTATCTATTACTCATGGACAATTTGGCTCAGTTTATGCTTCAGCTACTCTACTAAGTAGTTTTATATTAATTTGGGTTGGAAAAAAAATTGATGATATAGATATTTCTAAATTTTCTTTTTTTGTAATTTTATTACTTGCATTTTCTAGTTTCTTTTTTTCTAAAATTTCTTCAATACCATTATTATTTATAGCAATATTATTAATGAGATTTTCTGGTCAAGGCATGATGTCTCATACTGCAACTACTACGATTTCTAGATATTTTACAAAATCTAGAGGAAAAGCTTTAAGCACTGGATGGTTTGGTTTATCTGCAGCAGAATTTATTTTACCAGTTTTAATGATTTATCTTTTAACAATTACAGTATGGCAAAATATTTGGATTGGAATTTCACTTGTTGTATTGATTTTCTTGCCTCTTTCTTCTTATTTTTTGGTAAAAAATCTTAATTTTGATTCAAGAGAAAAAGAGGATGATAATAATTTAAATGAAAAAGATTTTAAACAATGGAAAAGAATTGAAGTTATAAAAGATTATAGATTTTATATAGTTTGTGCAAATATGTTAGCAATGCCATCTATTGCTACTGGTACTTTTGTTTATCAATCTTTTATTCTTTCTTCAAAAAATTGGGGTCCATATATAATTGCACAATCATTTATGTCCTATTCTATACTTTCAGTTGTAGCATTGATTTTTTCAGGATTCTTAATTGATAAATTTACTAGCAGAAAAATTTTAATTTATATGAATATTCCATTATTTTTTGCTGCCATGGTTTTATTTTATTTTGATAATCCTTTTTCATCATTTGTATTTTTTGGATTGATTGGTATTACAAATGGTCTTTGCAATGTGCTTGGTTCATCAACATGGGCAGAGATATATGGAGTAAAATACATTGGCTCTATTAAAGCTCTTACCACAGCTTTAATGGTATTTGCTACAGCATTTGGGACAGCTGTATTTGGTATTTTAATAGATAAAGGTTTCTCTATAGAGCAAATCTCATTAGTTTCTGCATCTTATATTTCAGTTTCAATAATATCTCTATTTTTTATAAGAAAAAATTTAAATCCTATAAAAATAACTTGATTTTAGAATACACCAAGTATAAATAGCACGAATGGCAAGAGTGACTGTAGAAGATTGTGTAGATAAAGTAGATAGTCCGTATGAATTAGTTTTAGTAGCAAAAGAAAGAGCAACTCAACTTAATTCAGGACTAGAACCAACTTTAGAAAGAGATAATGATAAAAACACAGTTATATCATTAAGAGAAATAGCTGAAGATAAAATCAAAGTTAAAGATCTAATAGAAAGTGCAGTCTATAAACTTAGAAAACAAGTAGAACAAACTGACGATACATCTGAAGAAGATGAGGAAATCGGTGATGATTTTGAAAATCTTTACAAAGGTGAAATATCAAAGAGTGGTGTACCAATATTACCATCAAAAAGAGCAAGAAAAATTCCAGAAAAAATTCAAGTATCAAAAGAAGACCTTGCTGAATTAAAAAATTCACCAGAAGAACAGTCAATTGAAAGCGAACCCTTGGAAGAGTCAATAGAAACAAAAGATGAAGATGTTTCTTTGGATAACCTTAAAGACGAAGAAATAGCAAGCGAAGAAGAGAAAGATTCAGAGACTTCAATTAGTTAATTAAATAATATAACAATCTTATATTATGAATAGAAAAGTATCAGTTGCACCAATGATGGATTGCACAGATCGTCATGAAAGATATTTTTTACGTTTAATTAGTAAAAATGTTCTCTTATACACAGAGATGATTGTATCAGAAGCAATTGACAGGGGAGATAAAAAAAAACTTTTATCGTTCAATATTAATGAAAAACCTCTAGCGCTCCAAGTAGGAGGTTCATCACCAATACTTTTAGCTAACGCAGCAAGACTTGGTGAAGAATTTGGTTATGATGAAATTAACTTAAACCTTGGTTGTCCAAGTAAAAAAGTTCAAAAAAATAAATTTGGTGCATGTTTAATGAAAGAACCAGGTCTAGTAGCTGATTGTTTAAGCAAAATGCAATCTTCAACAAAACTACCTGTAACAGTAAAAACTAGAATTGGCTACGATGATCAAGAAGATTATGAAAATTTATACAATTTTATTGATAAATTAAAAAATACGGGTGTGAAAACATTTATCATACATGCTAGAAAAGCTATGTTAGGAAAATTTACACCTAAACAAAATCTTAATATTCCTCCATTAAAATATGATATTGTTTATAATTTAAAAAAAGATTTTAAAAACGAAGAAATAATTATAAATGGTGGAATTACTTCTACCGAACAAATTAAAAATCACTTATGCAAAGTTGATGGAGTAATGATTGGTAGATCAGTTTATCACTCTCCTTACTTTTTATCTGAAATTGAAAAAGAAATTTTTAAAAATAATAACACGCCTTCTAGACAAGAAGTTATTGAAAATCTTATTCCATATGTAAAAGAAGAAACAAAAAATGGAACAAGATTAAATCAAATTATGAGACATACGCTAGGTTTATTTCATGGGCAAACTGGATCTAGTTTTTGGAAAAGATATTTAAGTGAAAATTTATGTGTAAGAGATGCTGATATTAAAAAAATAGATCATATAATGGATAAAGTTAAGTTAGCACCTCAATCACCTTTAGTGGGTCAAATTGATTAGTACAATTTTATCAAACGAATATTCTTATTTTATTCTTTTAATGGTCCTTACAGCTTTTCCTGTAGGTTTTTTTGCTGGATTATTTGGAATTGGTGGAGGATTAATAACTGTTCCTTTTTTATTTTTTATATTTGAAACTTTAAACATAGATCGATCTTATATAATGCATCTAGCTGTTGGAACTTCTTTTTCTATAATTATACCTACAGCTATATCTTCTGTTTTAACTCATAAAAAAAATAATTATGTAGATATAAATATAATAAAAACTTATATAATTTTTGTTATACTTGGAGTTATATCTGGAACAATTTTTGCAGCATTAATGCAAACAAAAGCATTAGTTTTATTCTTTGCGTTAGTAGTTTATTTTTTAGGAACTTATTTACTATTGAGCTCTAATAAAATAATTAATTCAAAAAAAAAGTTTAGTCTTTTTTCAAGAATAATAACCGGTTTTGGATCAGGATTTGTTTCTGCTTCAATGGGTATTGGAGGTGCAGTTATGAATGTACCCGTTTTGAGGTATTTTGGATATCCAATAAAAAAGGCTATTGGTAGTGCCGCTGCTATTGGATTAATTATAGCAATAGTTGGAGCTATTGGTTTTTTAATTTCAGGCTATTTTTTAGATGCAAATTTACCTTTAAGTATTGGGTTTATAAACATACCTGCTTTTTTAATATTTATTCCCATCACCACATTTATGGCAAGAGTTGGAGCAAATACTATTCATAAAATAGATAAAACAAAAGTTCAGGCTTTTTTTGGAATATTTTTATTTGTTGTGGGAACTATATTTATTTATAGATTTTTAAATTTATAAAAAAAAGAGGCGGTTTCAGTCTCCCTCTACCGCCCCTTAGTTTGTTTATAAGCGATTCTCTAAATTTTCTTTAACTCGTATTAATTGAATTTATGATTTATATTTTTTGATCGTATTCACCAATTTTACCAGTTTTTTGGAGCAATTCATCAATGAATTCAAAGATCTTTTTCTTTCTATCATCAGATGTAGGACTCTCGGTAACAACCACTAACGATGGTTTATTTGACGAAGCTCTTATCAGACCCCAAGAGCCATCATTAAATGAAAATCTAACACCATTTACAGTTAAAACTTCTTTTATTTCTTGATTATCAATTTTAATCTTATTTTCTTTAATTTCTTTAACTTTTTTAACCATTTCATCAACCACTTGATATTTTTCTTCATCTTTACAGAATGGAGCCATAGTAGGAGATTGATAGGTATTTGTTAATTCGTTTATTATTTCACTTATTTTTTTGTTTTGATTTTCAAGCAAATGACAAACTTGTATTGCTGAATTTATACCATCATCATATCCATAACCCAGAGGTTTATTAAAAAAGAAATGTCCACTTTTTTCAAATCCGGCTAATGCTTTTTCATTATTAACTTTTCTTTTGATATGTGAGTGACCAGTTTTCCAATATATTGTTTTGCAATTATTGGTTAATAATACTTTGTCAGTATTAAACAATCCTGTTGATTTAACATCTACAACGAATTTGGAACCTTTATGCTTAGAAGATAGATTTCTAGCGATTAATAAACCTATTTTATCTGAGAAAATTTCATTACCTTCATTATCAATTACACCACAACGATCACCGTCTCCATCAAATCCAAAACCAATGTCAGCATTATTCTCTTTTACAGTTTTACTTATAGCATGCAGCATTTCCATATCTTCGGGGTTTGGATTATATTTAGGAAAAGACCAATCTAATTTACAATCTAGCTCTATAACTTCACATCCTATTCCTCTTAATATATCAGGCGCAAATATCCCTGCTGTACCATTGCCACAAGCAACTACCGCTTTAATTTTTTTATTGATTTTATTCTTAGAGATTAAATCATCTTTATAAATTTTTTGAAAATCTTTTATTTCTTTTTCGTTACCCTTTCCTTTGATAAATTTTTCATTTAAAGTTATATCTTTTAATTCTTTCATTTCTTCGGGTGCATGAGTTAGACCTTTTTTGATACCCATTTTAACTCCTGTCCAACCATTTTCATTATGACTTGCAGTTACCATTGCTACCGCATCAGAATTTAAATTAAATTGAGCGTAATAAACCATTGGCGATAAAGACAATCCAATATCTTCAACAAAACACCCTGTAGATACTAATCCTTTTTTTAAAGCTAATTTGATTTCTTCACTGTAGGATCTATAGTCGTGACCAACTATTATTCTTGGGTTATTTTTTTTTGTATGATTTATAACTTGAGTTCCCAAACCTTTTCCAAGATTTTCGATTCCCGGAAGATTTATGTTTTTACCATACAACCACCTCGCGTCGTATTCTCTAAAACCATAGGGATCAATTTTCGTTGAATTTTTCATGTTAATATATGTACATTTTTTTTCTTTTTTTATTGATATTTATTTATTATGTTCTATATATGTTCTATTGATTTCTAATTTATATAGTATATTAAAGAAATCTACATACAACATCTAGTTGTTTTACTAAAAAACTGTTAAAATAAGGGAGTTAAATGAACAAAGTTTTGTCTCAAGCTATCAAGAAAGCTGTCTCTGAATTTTCACCAAAAACTCAAGAAAACTATTTAGATAAAAGACCAGATTTATTCTCTCTAAACAATGAAACAGAATTATTTCAAAACTCAAAAGGTATCACAATTAAAATTGATCGATCCAAAGATAAAAATCTTACATCATTTGGAAAAGCTACTTTAAGTGACAGATACTTAGGCTTTAATGAGTCATTCCAAGACTTATTTGCAAGAGTTGCTAGTTATTATGCTGATGATAACTTACACGCCCAAAGACTTTACAATTATATAAGCAATCTTTGGTTTATGCCTGCAACCCCAGTGTTATCAAATGGTGGAACAAAAAGAGGTTTGCCAATTTCATGTTTTCTAAATGAAGCCAATGATAGTCTGCACGGAATTTTAGACCTATGGAGTGAAAATGTTTGGTTAGCTGCCAAAGGAGGAGGCATTGGAAGTTATTGGGGAAACTTAAGATCTATTGGAGAAAAAATAGGTAGAGTAGGAAAGACTTCGGGAATAATACCTTTTATAAAAGTAATGGACTCATTAACAATGGCAATTAGTCAAGGATCACTTAGAAGAGGTTCTGCTGCATGCTATCTTCCAATTGATCATCCAGAGATAGAAGAATTCATTGAAATGAGAAGACCGACTGGGGGAGATCCAAATAGAAAATCACTAAATCTTCATCATGGTGTTCTGGTAAGCGATGCTTTCATGAGAGCAGTTGAACTTGATGAACAGTGGGCGTTAAAAAGTCCTAAAGATGGAGCAGTTCAATCAACTGTTTCTGCGAGAAATTTATGGATAAGATTGTTAACAGCAAGAATAGAAACCGGAGAGCCTTATATAATTTATATTGATACGGTAAACAGACTTATCCCCCAACACCACAAATTAGCTGGATTAACAGTCAAGACATCTAACTTATGTAGTGAAATTACTTTACCAACCGGAGTTGATAGAGATGGAAGAGATAGAACCGCTGTATGTTGTTTATCTTCTTTAAATATAGAAAAATACGATGAATGGAAAGATGACAAAAACTTTATAGGCGATGTAATGAGATTTTTAGACAATGTTTTAACAGACTTTATTGAAAGAGCACCTGAGGAATTCAGTGACGCAACGTATTCAGCTATGAAAGAAAGAAGCGTAGGTTTAGGTGTTATGGGTCTTCATTCATTCTTTCAAAAAAAAATGATTCCACTCGAGTCTGTTATGAGTAAAGTTTGGAATAAAAAGATTTTTGAACATATTCAAAAAGATGTAGATAAAGCTTCTAAAGATTTAGCAGAAGAAAGAGGAGCATGCCCTGATGCTGCAGATTATGGTATAAAAGAAAGATTTTCAAACAAAACAGCTATAGCTCCTACAGCTTCAATATCAATTATTTGCGGAGGAACTTCGCCAGGTGTTGAACCAATTGCTGCTAATAGTTTTACACACAAAACACTTTCAGGATCATTCAACGTTAGAAATAGGTATCTTGAAAAAATATTAGAAAAACATAATAAAAATGATGACGAAACATGGTCCAGTATTACAACTAATCAAGGATCTGTATCACATTTAGATTTTTTAACTCAGCAAGAAAAAGATGTTTTTAAAACAGCTTTTGAACTTGACCAAAAATGGATTGTAGAATTAGGAGCTGATAGAACTCCCAATATATCTCAAGCACAATCTATCAATATATTTGTTCCTGCTGATATTCATAAAAAAGAGTTGCACCAAATTCATTTTCAAGCTTGGAAAAAAGGTCTTAAGAGCCTTTATTATTGCAGATCTAAATCAATCCAGAGAGCTGAAAATGTTAATGATGCAAAATTAACAGATGTTACAGCTAATGTTTATAAATCTAAAAATCAACAAAACGAAGAACAAGAATACGAGGAATGCCTATCATGTCAGTAATAAAAAATGTCAAAAAAGAAATAATTATTCCAAAAAAAATGGGTTTGTTAGTAGAGAATCCAGTTTACAAACCATTTAGATATCCATGGTGCTATGATGCTTGGCTAACCCAGCAAAGAATTCACTGGTTGCCTGAAGAAGTACCTTTAGGTGACGATGTCAGAGATTGGCAAAAAAATTTATCACAAGCAGAAAAAAATTTATTAACTCAAATTTTTAGATTTTTTACCCAAGCTGATGTTGAAGTTAATAATTGTTATTTAAGACATTACACAACAGTTTTTAAACCAACTGAAGTATTAATGATGATGACAGCATTTGCATCAATGGAGACAGTTCATATCGCAGCTTATTCTCATCTGCTTGATACAATCGGAATGCCAGAATCTGAATATTCAGCCTTTATGAAGTATAAAGAAATGAAAGATAAATATGATTACATGCAAGGCTTTAATGTAAATTCAAAAGAAGATATTGCAAAAACTATGGCAGTGTTCAGTGCATTCACTGAAGGACTACAACTGTTTGCAAGTTTTGCGATCTTACTTAATTTTCCAAGGTTTAATAAAATGAAAGGTATGGGCCAGATAGTTACTTGGTCAGTAAGAGATGAAACTTTACATTGTAATTCTATGATAAGATTATTCAAAGAATTTATAAAGGAAAATCCAGAAATTTGGACTCCTCAACTTAAAAAAGAAATTTATGAAGCTTGTAGAACGATAGTTCATCATGAAGATGCTTTTATTGATTTAGCTTTTGAAATGGGACCATTAGAAGGATTAACTGCAAAAGAAGTTAAAGATTATATAAGATTTATTGGAAATAGAAGATTAGTTCAATTAGGTTTAGAGCCAATTTATGAAGTTGATAAAAATCCTTTAACTTGGCTTGATACTATGTTGAATGCAGTTGAACATATGAATTTCTTTGAAGGAAGAGCAACAGAATATTCAAAAGCATCTACTCAAGGAAATTGGACAGAAGCTTTTTCATAAAATTTTCAAGTGAAGAAAAAATTTACACTCTATTTTTTTTTGCTCTTAGCTCTTAATCAATGTAATACAGTCACAGGAACCGTTGAAGGTACTGCTTTAGGAGTTGTAAAAGATGTAAAAACAATTCATCATTATAGCACATGTATATTTACCAATACGGAATGTGGTGATTTAAATTTAAAATAAATTTATCTTTGATTTAAAAGCATAACTTTTCTATGCCTCGGACCTCTATATTTAGAAAGTGGTCTAATTAATTTGTTTGCTGCATGTTGCTCCATAATATGAGCAGACCACCCAGTAATTCTCGATATTACAAAAATAGGAGTAAAGAAATCTGTATCAAACCCCATCAGATGGTAGGTTGGTCCAGTGGGGTAATCAACATTTGGATGGATATTTTTTCTTTCAATCATTACGTTTTTAACAATATCGTAAATTTTAATAAACTTTTTATCTTTTTTAATTGATGATACTTTTTTAAAATATTTCTCCATGGTAGGAACTCTAGAATCACCTCTTTTATAAACCCTATGACCAAAACCCATCACAACATCTTTATTTTTAAGCGCTTTATTAATCCATTTTAGAGCATTTTCAGGCCTTTTAATTTTATTCATCATATGCATCACTTCTTCATTGGCACCACCATGCAAAGGTCCTTTTAAACTTGCTATAGCGCCAGTTATTGCTCCGTGAATATCGGATAAACTACTAGTAATAGTTCTTGCAGTAAATGTTGAAACATTAAAACTATGTTCTGCATAAAGTATTAAGGATACATCAAAAGCCTTAACAATTTCTTTACTTGGAACTTTTCCAAAACACATATAAAAAAAGTTTTCCGAGAAAGATAAATTTTTTTTTGGGGCTATCATTTTTTTACCTTTTCTAGCTCTAAAAAAGGCAGCTAAAGCAATTGGAGTTTTTGAAAATATTCTTATAGCTTTTCTCATGTTTGCTTTTGGAGAATTATCTCTTGTTTCATTATCTTCTAATGCCATTAAACTCACAGCTGTTCTTGCCACATCCATTGGATGAGCTTTTTTTGGCATTTTACGAATATCACTTAAAATTTCTTTTGAAAGCTTACGATCTAATCTTTCTTCTTTAATAAAACTTTTTAACTGTTTTTTATTTGGAAGTTCTCCGTTTAAAACAAGAAAGGCAACTTCTTCAAAACTACATTTAGCACAAAGGTCTTGTACTGCATAACCTCGGTATGTAAGAGAGTTTATGTCAGGCATTACTTGAGAAACTGTAGTTTCGTCAACAACAATACCTAACAAGCCTTTTTTAATCTCATCACCCATTATTCATGACCTTCTGTACTAAAATTATAAATTTTTTCATCTAGCGAGTTATATTTTTCGTACTCAACTAAATCATATAATCTTTTTCTAGTTTGCATTTTATCAATAATATTATTTTGATGTCCATCGTCAAAAATAGCACGCAGTCCATCTTCTACGTTTTTCATAGCTAATCGTTGTGTAGTAACAGGATAAATTACTATATTATAACCTATATTTTCTAACTCTTTGTAATTTAATAATTTTGATTTACCGAATTCGGTCATATTAGCTAATAAATAACAATTTAGAGATTTTCTTACTTTTTCAAATTCTTTTTCATCATATAAAGCTTCAGGAAAAATAATTTCTGCTCCGGCATCAACATAGCTTTTACATCTATCTATCATTTTATCGATACCCTCAACACTTTTTGCATCTGATCTAGCAATTATTTTAAAATATTTATCTTTTTTTGAACTTACACATTCTTTGATTTTTTTAACCATATCTTCTTTAGGAATAAGTTCTTTATTATCTAGATGACCACATCTTTTTTGTGCTACTTGATCTTCGATATGAACTCCAGTAATTCCAAATTTTTCAAAAGTTTCAATGGTTTCTTTGCAAGATTTAAATCCAGTATCAATATCAACAATTGTAGGCAAGTTTGTTACTCTAGCTATTTGATTAGCTCTATTACTTACATCTTGTAAAGTAGTTAAACCAATGTCAGGATATCCTAAATCGTTGGACATAACTCCTCCAGAAACATAAACAGCATCATATCCAATTTCTTCAATTACTTTTGCAGTTAAAGGGTTATAAGCACCAGGAACTCTTAATATTTTTTTTGATTTTAATTTTTTATCAAATTCTTCTCTTTTTTCTTCTGTTTTTTTTTTAACAAAATGCACTAAAAAATCCCTTTTTTATTATTTTTTTTCAAATTAGAATTTTTGATTTCTATATTAAGTTTATTTAATTGTCCTGGTTTTAACTTAATTAAATTTTGTACAGTTTTTAAAAAACGATCACTTTCTTTTTTAGGAAGAATATTTTTTGTTAATTTTAAAAATTTATTTATATAATTTTTCCTTACAAAAGGTCTTAATCCATAAGGGTGCGCATCAGCTTTGTCTAATTGTTCAATAATTTTTTTATTATTATTTAGTGTCACAACTACTTTTGCTCCAAATGATTTATTTTTTGGATTAGGATCATGGTATTTTCTAGTCCATTTTTTATCTTCGTGTGTTTTAATTGATCTCCAAATCTTTATAGTGCTTTTTTTATTAGCTCTAGACTTTTTATATGAGTTAACATGATGCCAGCTCGCATCCTCTAAAGCGACAGCAAATATATACATTATTGAATGATCTAAGGTCTCTCTACTTGCTTTTGGATCCATTTTTTGAGGATCGTTTGCACCAGTTCCAATTACATAATGTGTATGATGACTTGTATAGATATCAATTTTTTTTATTTGATTAAGATTTTTAATTTTTTTGTTAAGTTTTTTAGCTATATCTATAAGAGCTTGTGCTTGGTATTCAGCAGAATATTCTTTTGTATATGTTTCTAAGATAGCTTTTTTTTCTTCATTTTTTTTTGGTAATGGAACTTTATATAAAGCTTTTTTACCATCAAGTATTCGAGCAATTACACTATCTTCTCCTTCATAAATAGGACTTGGTGCTCCTTCACCTCGCATTACTCTATCTACAGCTTCGATCGCAAGTTTACCTGCGTGAGCAGGTGCATAAGCCTTCCAACTTGAAATTTCACCTTTTCTAGATTGTCTCGTAGATATTGTTGTATGAAGCGCCTGTTGAATTGCTTGGTAAATTGTATTTGTATTTAATCTGAGCATTGTACCAATACCTGCAGCCACACTAGGTCCAAGATGTGCAATATGATCAACTTTATGTTTGTGTAAACAAATTCCTTTAACCAAATTTACTTGAACTTCATAAGCAGTAATTATTCCTCGTAGTAAATCCATTCCACTTTTTTTCTTTTGTTGAGCAACAGCTAAAAGAGGAGGAATATTGTCACCTGGATGACTATAATCCGCAGCTAAAAAAGTGTCATGAAAATCTAATTCTCTTACCGCAGTTCCATTCGCCCATGCTGCCCACTCGCAATCAAATTTTTTTTTTGAACTAACACCAAACAATGTTGCTCCGTATTTCTTGGGATGTTTTAAAGCCATTTCTCTAGAAGAAATTACTGATTTTCTATTTAAAGAAGCAATTGCAACTGAAGCATTATCAATAATTCTATTTATTGCCATTTCAACAGACTTTTTGTTTAGTTTTGCATTGTCGCTAGATATTTCTGCTAATTTCCAAGCAAGTTGATTTTTCTTATTTAATTTAATTTTTGATGGGTAAACTTTTACAGTATGAATTTTCAATTTCTCTCCAATTTTTATTGTTTTTTAATACAACCAGGAATGAGAATAATCAATATTAATGATGTAAGTATTTTTGAACTATTTTTTCAATTCCAACAAAATCTCTTATTAAATGATTATGTGAAATTTCATTTACATTTTTTTCAGTATATCCATCTTCTAATAGAATAAATGGAATACCAGCAGCTTTTGCAGCATTTCCATCTGTTTCACTATCACCAATCATTATACTTTTTTTTATATCACCTTGCATAATTTCTATTACATTAGTTAAGTGCCTAGGATCAGGCTTGCAAAAATCAAAAGTATTACTTCCAGCAACATATTCAAAAAAATCATATACTTTAATTTGTTTTAATAAATCAATAGCAAGATGCTCTTGTTTATTTGTACACACACCCATTGATATTTCATTTTCTTTACACCATTTCAAAAAATCATAAGCTCCATTAATTAATTTACTTTCATTTGCAATATTTTTTCCATAAAAATCTATAAATTCTGTTACCATTTCTTTTTTAATTTTATCGTCATTTATCTTTTTTAATTCTTTTTTTGCCTGACCCCATACCGATCTACCAATTAACGATCCCGCTCCTTGGCCTACTAATTTTCTTATGTCGTCAGTTGATTTGCTTTCATATCCAAATTTTCTCATAACATGGTTATGTGCATTCATAAGATCTGGAGCTGTGTCAACCAAAGTGCCATCTAAATCAAATAATATGGTAAATTTTTGAGTCATTTAAAAAGTATTAATAAGAAATAATTTGTGAATTAACGATCATGTTTACTTAACTATAAATAAAATTGCAAATGAAACAAACAATTTTACAAAAAGCCCAAGCGAGATTGAGAGAAAAATTTATAAAAAACGGTGTTAAGATGCTTGCACCGGAGACAGTTTATTTTTCAAAAGATACAAAAATTGGAAAAAATGTAACAATAGAACCTTATGTAGTTCTAGGGGAGAAAGTTAAAATACAAAATAATTCTAAAATAAAATCTTTTTCTCATTTAGAAAATGTTAAAATTGAAAATAATGTAGTAGTAGGACCTTTTGCCAGACTAAGACCAGGAACAGTTTTAAAATCAGGATCAAGAGTTGGAAATTTTGTTGAAATAAAAAAAAGTAATTTAGGAAAAAATTCAAAAGTAAATCATTTATCTTATATTGGTGATGCTAATATTGGAGATCAAGTTAATATTGGAGCTGGTACTATTACATGTAATTATGATGGAAAAAATAAAAACAAAACGGTAATTAAAAATAAAGTTTTTGTTGGCTCAAACTCATCTCTAGTTGCACCAATTACATTGAATGAAAAAAGTACAATAGGAGCAGGTTCCGTAATAACAAAAAATGTTAAAAAAAATTCTTTGGCACTTACTAGATCAAGTCAAAGTGAAGTAAAAAATTATAAGAGAAAAAATAAATAATGTGTGGAATAGTTGGAATAGTAAGTAATAAATCAGTATCAGCAAGTATAATTGGTGCATTAAAAAAACTAGAATACCGTGGCTATGACTCAGCAGGGATTTCAACGCTAAGCAATAATCAAATTAACGAACAAAAATGTTCTGGAAGAGTAGATAACTTAGAAAAAATCCTTTTTCAAAATCCTTCAGATGGTGATCTTGGTATTGGCCATGTAAGATGGGCTACTCATGGGATTCCAAACCAAATAAACGCACACCCACATTCTTCAGAAGTAGTTTCAGTTGTTCACAATGGTATAATTGAGAATTCTGATAAATTAAGAGATGAATATATTAAAAAAGGGTATTCTTTTAAATCTCAAACAGATACAGAAGTTATAACAGTAATGTTAACTGATTTTTTAAAATCAGAAGATTTAATAAACTGTATTCATAAAACTTTAGAAAAATTAGAGGGTAGTTTTGCTCTTGGAGTAATTTTTAAAGATTTTAAAAATTTAGTTGTTGGAGCAAGAAGAGGAAGTCCACTAGCAGTTGGATATGGGCATAATGAAAATTTTATAGGTTCAGATTCTTATGCTCTTAAATCAATGACAAATAAGATTTCCTATCTAGATGATGGAGATTTTTGCTTGCTTTATAGAGAAAAAGTTGAATTTTATAATTCAGAAAAAAAAAAAATTAATAAAGAAATTTTAGAATTATCTAATGAGGACAATATCGCCGAAAAAGGAGATTATAAAGACTTTATGTCTAAGGAAATTGATGAGCAGTCATTTACTACAAAAAAATGTATCAATGAATATTTAGATAAATCTCGTAATGAAATTAATATTTATAATCTACCAATTGATCCAAAAAAAATTAATAAAATAAGATTAATAGCCTGTGGGACAGCATATCATTCATGTTTAATGGCAAAATATTGGATCGAAGAAAATACTTCTATTGATGTTGAAGCAGACATAGCATCTGAATTTAGATATAGAAATGTTAAACTAAATAAAGATGACCTTTATATCTTTGTTTCGCAGTCAGGAGAAACAGCTGATACATATGCTGCGCTTGAAAAATGTAAAAAAAATAATGTCAAGACTTGCGGGATAGTTAATGTTGTAGAAAGCTCAATAGCAAGACTTGCAGATTTTGTTCTACCAATTCATGCTGGACCTGAAATTGGAGTTGCATCTACTAAAGCTTTTTTAGGCCAAATGCTTGTTCTTTATTTGCTAATATTAAAAATATCAAAGGAAAGAGGCGAAATTGATCAAGAAAATTATAAAAAACTAATTTTAGATTTAATCAAGTTACCAGATTTTATTAAGCAAACTTTATCGAAACAAAAAGATATTCAAGTTGTGGCTAGAGATTTTGTTACTGCTAAAGGAACTATGTATTTAGGCAGAGGATATTCATATCCAATTGCAATGGAAGGCGCACTTAAACTAAAAGAACTTTCTTACATTCATGCTGAAGGTTATGCTGCTGGTGAAATGAAACATGGGCCTCTCGCATTAATTGAAGATGGTATGCCGGTAATTGTATTAGCACCAAAAGATAGATATTTTGAAAAAACTATTTCGAATATGCAGGAGGTAATAGCTAGAGGCGGTAAAGTTATAATGATAACTGATGATACATCGACAACAATGAGTGAAAATATAAGATTTAAATTCCAAATTCCAAAAACAAATTCAACTCTTAACCCTTTTTTATTAAGTATCCCACTTCAATTTTTAGCTTATCATGTAGCATTGTTAAAAAATTGTGATATAGATAAACCAAGAAACTTAGCAAAATCAGTAACAGTAGAGTAATAAATAATTAATAAAAAACAAATTTACATTTATAATATCTGATCTATATATACTTTAAGTTGTATTATGAAAAAATGGAAAACAAATAGTTGGAGAAATTATCCGGTTAAACACATCCCTACTTATGAGGATGAAAAAGAACTTAATATGGTTCTAGGAAAAATAAAAGATTTTCCTCCGCTAGTATTTGCTGGAGAAACAAGACACTTGAAACAACAGCTAGCTGATGTTGTTGATGGAAAAGCTTTCTTATTGCAAGGAGGAGATTGTGCTGAAAGTTTTGCAGAATTTAATCCAGACAATATAAGAGACTATTTTAAAGTTATGTTACAAATGTCTTTAGTTTTGACTTATTCAGCATCCTTACCAGTTGTTAAACTTGGTAGAATAGCGGGACAATTTTCAAAACCTAGAAGTGCACCAACTGAAAAACAAGGTGATATAGAATTACCCAGCTATCTTGGTGATAATATAAATGGAATAGAGTTTAATGAAAAAGCAAGAAAACCCGATCCAAAAAGATTATTTAAAGCTTATTCGCAAGCAGCGTCAACACTAAATCTAATTAGAGCTTTTTGCCATGGTGGATTTGCTGATTTAAAGAAAGTTCACTTATGGAACTTAGGATATATTAAAAAAAGTCCACAAGCTAAGAAGTTTAAAGAATTAGAGGATAAAATTGCGGATGCATTAGCATTTATGGATGCGTGTGGAATAAATTCAGATTTTAATAGAAGGTTAAAAACAGTTAACTTTTGGACTTCACACGAAGCTTTGTTGCTTCCATTTGAAGAAAGCATGACAAGAATTGACTCAACTACAGGAGAGTATCACGATACATCTGCACATTTTGTGTGGATAGGTGATAGAACGAGACAATTAGATGGAGGCCATGTTGAATTTTGTAGAGGAATTGAAAATCCAATTGGCATTAAGTGTGGACCAACATCAAAACCGGATGAAATAGTTAAAATTTGCAATGCAATAAATCCTAAAAATGAAAAAGGAAAAATAACTTTAATTTCAAGATTTGGTTGTGAAAATGTTGGAAAATTTTTACCAAAATTAGTGAGAACTATTAAAAAAGAAGGTTTAAATGTTATTTGGTCTTGTGATCCAATGCATGGAAATACTGTTAAATCTTCTACAGGTTTTAAGACTAGACCGTTTAACAATGTTTTAAAAGAAGTTAAAAATGTTTTTGCAGTACATCAAAGTGAAGGGTCTTATGCCGGAGGGTTACATATAGAAATGACTGGACAAAACGTCACTGAATGTACTGGAGGAACACAAAAAATTTCAGATAAAGATTTATCAAGTAGATACCGTACACATTGCGACCCAAGATTAAACGCTAATCAAGCATTAGAACTGTCATTTTTGATTTCCGATGAAATTAAAAAAAATTCCATTTATGCAAGAAGTGGAATAAGAGCGGTTTCTTAACGCATTTATAAAACAAATCTTTTAACGTATAATTGAATTATGGATGTAGCTAAAAAAGTAATATTTATAAAAGATTGGATATCGAATTACGTAAATTCAATGCCAGTTAAAGCACAATCACTTGTTATAGGTATTTCAGGAGGTATAGATTCTTCAGTAACAAGCACCTTGTGTGCGATGACTAGTTTGAAAACTATTGTATTAACAATGCCGATCAAACAAAACAAAGAACAGAACGACCTAAGCCTTTTACATAAAAAGTGGTTAAGTGAAAAATTTAATAATGTAGAGTCTCATTCTTTAGAACTTGATAATGTATTTAAAAATTTTGAAAATACATTATCAGATTTTAAAAGTGAACATGGTATGGCTAACTCAAGGGCTAGATTAAGAATGACAACTCTATATCAAGTAGCTGCAGCAAATAAAGGTATTGTAGTTGGCACAGGAAATAAAGTAGAAGACTTTGGTGTTGGCTTTTACACAAAATATGGAGATGGTGGTGTTGATATTTCTCCGATTGCAGATTGTACAAAAACGGATGTTTGGGAACTTGGAAAAGAATTAAAAATAGCTGAAGAAATTATCAAAGCTAAACCAACAGATGGTCTATGGGATGATGGAAGAACTGACGAAAGCCAATTAGGCTTAAAGTATGACGAAGTAGAAGAAGCTATGAAAAACCCAGATTCCCCTAATTATGAAAAATACATTAAAATAAGAAATTTAAATCTTCACAAAATGGAGCCAATTCCGGTTTGTAAGATTCCTAAGTAATCTAAAAGATTCACAAACATCAAATTAAAGTATATTTCTAGAATAATGAATAAAGATATTTTTTTAACAAATAGTCTGGGTAACAAAAAGGCAAAATTCATTCCAATTGATCCAAAAAAAATTGGAATGTACGTTTGTGGACCAACAGTTTATGATAATCCACATATTGGAAATGCAAGACCTCTGGTTGTATTTGATATCTTGTTCAAAGTTTTAAAATGCAAATACGGAAATAGTTCAGTCAGTT